>JAHDEV010000144.1 GCA_020628615.1 Dokdonia sp. | reverse complement strand
TACGGCATAGACTTGCAAGATAAGGGTGTTTTTTGTGGCGAGAGTATGTTTGCCACCGTGAGTAATGCTAGTAAAGTGGGATTTATTACGCTTTCGCGAAAGCTTACTAAAAACGGATACAAGCTCATAGACTGCCAGATGTACACAGACCACCTCGCAAGCCTAGGCGCCGCCGAAATACCTAGAGAAACCTTTTTAGAATATCTTAAATAGTAGCTTTACTACTCTTGTACCATCTCGTACCTAAAACAGTTTACATCGTGATCATTTACCATCCCTATGGCCTGCATAAAGGCATAGATAATGGTACTTCCCACAAACTTGAAGCCTCGCTTTTTAAGATCTTTAGATATTTTATCACTTAGAGGCGTATTTGCTGGGCATTCTTTATAGTCATTCCAGTGATTTTGTATGGGTGTGTTATCTACATAATCCCATAGGTATTTTGAAAAACTGCCGTATTCCTTTTGGATCTCCATAAACAGCCTTGCATTTGTAACCGTACCACGTACTTTTAGCTTGTTTCTTATAATACCAGCATCTTGCAAGAGTGATTGTATTTTATCTTCCTTATAAGCGGCAATGCGCTTGTAATCAAAATTATCAAAGGCAACTCTAAAGTTTTCTCTCTTTTTTAAAATTGTAATCCAGCTCAATCCCGCTTGAAAAGTCTCAAGAACCAAAAACTCAAAGAGTAAATCTTCATCTCTAAGCGGAGTTCCCCACTCGTTATCGTGATAAGCCTCATATAGGTCATCACCCACACACCAGCCACATCTATGTTTTTCCATACGGTTACAATTTGTTTTTCTAACTCGAAAGATAGTAAGTTTGTAGTAAAGCCTGCGACATAATGGCTATGGAAACTATGCAAAAAACAACAGCACAACTAGTAACAGAAAGTCTCTCTGAGGCAATCTCTTACCAAGATTATAGAGTACTTACAGAAACTCACGCCCTAGAAGGCACAAATACAGGTCCAGAAGTCACAGAGGCATTGCACAACTATACAATGCTCAATCACAAACGTATGAAGCGTCTAGATAAGACTATAAAACTGTCTGAAGAGGCTCAAAACGCAATAAAGCAATATAACAATAAAACCACTTGGCTTGTACTAACAGAAAGCTGGTGTGGTGACGCGGCACAAACAATGCCCGTAATGCAAAAGTTTGCAGACCTCAACCCTAACATTGACTTTAAGGTCATTCTAAGAGATGAAAATCTTGAGCTTATGGATCGCTTTTTATACAACGGTGGTCGGTCTATCCCAAGACTTATTGCCTTTGATAATGAAACTCAAGAAGTACTTGGAGACTGGGGACCACGTCCATCTGAAGCTACAAAAATGGTAAATGATTATAAAGAAGCTCACGGTAAACTCACACCAGAATTTAAACAAGATTTACAAGTGTGGTATAATAAAGACAAAGGACAAAACACTGTAGAAGATTTACTTCATCTATTAAAGTAGATGAAGCTTATCCTTGAAAATCAAAAGTCACACTGCCTAGCTGTGTGGCTTTTGTTCCTTTATCAAAGTACGCTCTGTTTAAATATTTCATAGCCTGGTCTATAAGGCATCCATTTGCGCTTGTAGAAGCATTTTTATTAAACGTTTTCTTTACAATAACCCCCTTATCATTTACAGTAATATTTATGACCACCTTCCCAAAAGCGTCACAAGTATACACGGGGTTAGGTAAAGCAATAGCTGTACGACCTACTAAGTTATAAGAAACAGTACTCTGTCTGTAAGCGCTCTTTTTCTTAATGTCTCTAGCATCCTCCCTTGCCTCTATTGCGGCTTGTACTTCTTTCTTCTTTTCTTCTAGAGCAGCTTCTCTAGCCTCTTGCAGGGCGTTGAGTTGATTATTTGTGCGCTCATTAAGATTTTCAACACTGCTTTGCTGGCGCTGTGCAATGGCCTTTCTTATCTCGTCCTCTTCTTGCAGCGCTTTAGATAATTCACTTGAGTTGTATGCTTGATTAGACAGACGAGTTCTTTGCTGTACAGGTGTTTTGGTTTCTTCCTCCGGTTCTTCTAGATTTTGAGTAATAACGGGTATTTCTATAAACTCCTCTGCTATCTCACCCTGATATGGTTTTACTCCCAAAAAGAAAAATACAAGCACTAAAAAACTCGCTCCAAAAACGGTAATGAGTAGTGCCTTATCTGATGGGGATAATTTCATAGGTATTTAAAAGTTACAAAAAATAAGCCATAAGTTATGGCTCGTAGGTGGCGCGCCTCTAGATATCGGCAGGATTGCTTTGCGTAATCTCTCTTATAAAGTCATCTAGAAGGTGTGCATTATCTACGCTATAGTCGCCTATTTTGGTTCTTCTAAGCGCCGTAAGATGGGCACCACTTTTGAGCCCTTCTCCAAAATCAAACGCTAGTGATCGTATATACGTGCCCTTACTGCAGCTTACTTTAAAGTCTACTTCGGGCATTTCAATACGTGTGATTTCAAAAGATGAGATGTGTATCTCTCGCTTCGGGATTTCTACTTCCTCACCTGCTCTTGCAAACTCATACAGACGTTTTCCTTCCTTCTTTAGTGCAGAAAATACAGGTGGACGTTGCATTATTTTTCCTTGGTACGCTTTCGCGAAAGCGTATATATCCTCCTCAGTGATATGCTCGGTAGGGTATTCTTTATCTATGGCTGTCTCCAGGTCATAACTAGGCGTGGTGCCACCTAGAGTGATGGTGCCAGTATATTCCTTCTCCTGACCCATAAACTCGTGTAGACGCTTTGTAAACTTACCTGTACAGATAATCATAAGACCAGTAGCTAGCGGGTCTAGTGTGCCTGCGTGCCCTACTTTGATCTTTTTTATGTTTCGGTTCTTACGTATAAGCCAGCGCACTTTGTTTACTAGCTGGAAGGAGGTCCACTCAAGAGGCTTGTCAAAAATAAGCACTTGGCCATCTCTAAAATCTTGATCTGTAAGGCTCGTTATCTTAGACATAGACTTAGTTATAAAGTGAGAAACCTATCGCAATAACTCCTACAATGAGGCAGTATATAGCAAACCAAGAGAGTTTACTTTTCTTCACAAGTTTTATCATCCAGGTGCAGGCTATAAGTCCCGCAACAAAGGCAGATATAAAACCTATCACTAGTACAGAGACATTACCCGTTTGAGTCGTAATTGCTCCGTCCATAAGGTCTTTTGCAATTTTTCCAAAAATAAGTGGAATCACCATTAAAAATGAAAATCGTGCTGCCTTACTCTTATCATTACCCAGTAATACAGAGGTAGATATAGTCGCTCCACTACGTGAGATACCAGGTATCATAGCGACTGCTTGAGAAACGCCAATTATAAATGCATTTGAAAAAGTTACATTCTTTTGAGTGTCTTTTGCTCTATCTGCAAAGTATAGTAGTACCGCTGTCACAAGTAGCATACAGCCTACAAGCATAATATTTCCTCCAAAAAGTGCTTCTAGTTGCTCCTCAAAAAAGAGCCCTACAATAACTGCAGGAATCATTGACAAAACGATTTTTGCCGAAAATTGTGTTTCTTCATTCCACTTGAATGAAAACAATCCGCTTAAAATTTCTATGATATCTTTTCTAAAAACTACAATGGTAGAAAGTGCTGTTGCAAAATGTACCACTACGGTAAACATAAGGCTCTCTTCTGGCACAGAAGTATCTCCTAGTATGGCTTTACCTAGCTCGAGGTGCCCACTAGATGAAACAGGTAAAAACTCAGTGAGTCCTTGAATGACACCAAGGATAAATGCGTCAAGATTATTCATAGGGCAAAGATAAAACTGTAGTTACAAGCGGCAAGTGTTACTTACCTTTATTAGGATTTAATAAGATGGCATATACTTCTATACCAAAACCTATAAGTATTACTGCTGGGGCAAGACGTATGCGTCTCCAAGAGTAAATCTCTGGGTTAAACACATTAGGGTCATCACTACCTCCTCCAGACATAAGTATAAAACCTAAGGCTATAACTCCAAGGCCTATAAGCATCCACGTAAAATTTTTCTTCCCAAATATAAATTCGGTAGTTTGTTTTGATACTTCTTTACGTTTTTGTTCTCCCATAATACATCTAGTAATTCGGCTAGTAGTATAGCTCGTCTGTGCGCAAATTTAAGAAACGTTGTGTTGCCAGAAAGGTACTAAACCAAGTAATGAGTATTCCCATTAAAAACACACCTCCAAATAATGCTCCTAGTACGAGCGGGTCATCTAGTAATGTGAGTTGCGGGAATGCTTTATTTGCATAATACAGTACTCCTGCCATACCTGCTATAGCGATAAGCGCACCTATAATCCCGAGGCGCACACTCTTCCATACAAAGGGACGTCTTATAAAACGTTTTGTCGCGCCCACCATTTGCATTGTCTTTATTGTAAAACGCTTTGCATACACAGATAGTCGTATAGAGCTATTGATAAGCAGTACCGCGATAAACGTAAATATGCCAGAGATAATAAGTATCCACAGGCTTATTTTTTTGATATTATCGTTAAGCAATGATATGAGAGGTTTATCATAAGTTACTTCTTCTACAAAGTCTTTTGATGCAATCTCGTTTGCTATTTCTTCTACTTTCTCTGCAGATACATAATCTGCATTGAGGTATAAGTCTATACTATTTTGAAGCGGGTTCTCGCCAAGGTAATCTACAAAGTTTTCTCCCAAGGCTTCACTATGAGCTGCCGCAGCCTCTTCTTTTGAAACAAATTTTATAGATTTTGTGTACGCTGCAAGAGAAAGTGTTTTCTCAAGTTGCTTCATCTCCACATCTTTTGCAGTGTCTTTAAAATACACTCCTACAGCAATAGTTTCCTTAAAATAATCTGCTACCTTCTTAGTATTAAGGACTAGTAACCCCAAAATTCCCAACAGAAAAAGAACCAAAGCAATACTAATCACCACCGAAAAATAGGAGGTAATTAATCGTCTTTTCTGGTATTTTTCAAAAGATGAACTCATTTGCTAGGGTTTTGAGTAAAAGTAGTAAATCCTACACACTCCGTTATCAAACGAAGAGATTCTGATTGTATTATT
>JAHDEV010000143.1 GCA_020628615.1 Dokdonia sp. | reverse complement strand
TTACGTCTTAATTTATCTGGATTAATTACTCCTCCAGGTAGCATAAGTGCATTATAATCTTTTGCAGTTACATTATCTACTGTGTCTGTTACATCATACTCACCAGACCAGTTGCCATCTGCCCATCCTTTTATAGTTCCTGTTTTCTCGCTTATAATATCTACGGTGAAACCTTCGGCTTTCATTGCCTCCATTGGTGATTTTAACTCACTCTCTTCAAATCCGTCTGTTGCTAATATTGCTACTCTCTTTGTCATAATCTTTCTTCTTTTTTGTTAAACAATTAATTATGATACAAAGATATATGGAGGCTCTTACCGTCGTCGTTAAAGAGATGGTAAGATAAACTGGCTCAGGGTTAAACCTTTATTAAATGACTCTAAAAGCTGTTAAGAATGTTAAATCTGGACGTCTTGAAGTAATAAACCGCTGGCCTGAGCAATACGTGTGAGCTTAATTTCATTACTAGCATCTAATGTCTTTTTAAAAAACGTCAGATCCATATTACCTTGCCCCAGATCAAAAAGCGCACCCATCATAAGACGTATTTGGTGGCGTTTAAACCCTTTACCGCTTACGCGAAAAGCATAACTCTCCTCTGGAAAAAAGCTAGCAGTATACAAATCATTTGTAACAATAGCAGAAGAGAGAACCTGACCTATTGTTTGTGTTTGCGGGTTAGGCTTATAAGCATAAGACCTAAAATCGTGCTCTCCCTCAAAAAGTCTCGCAGCTTCTTTCATAAGCTCGATATCTAGATTACCAGCAATGTTAATCATAAAGGGCGCTGCAAAAGGATGATTCTTTTCTCCATATGAAAACAAATACACATACTCCTTTGCAGTGGGAGCATCCATCACATTAAATTTTTTATCTACCTGAGTAATTTCAAGACAGCGTATGTCTTGAGGTAAGTTATCATTAAGCAGTGATAAAAAACCCTCTTCTGGTAGTGGGCTATCATTTAAAAACAACTCAACATATGCAACATTTGCAGAGACCTTTGCATCTGTTCTTCCCGATGCGAGTAACTTAAAGTTTTTGCGGTCTAGTACATAGGCAAAGGTGCGCTCCATCATACGCTCTACCGTAAGAACATCTGGCTGCTTCTGCCAGCCGTGGTATCTAAAACCTAAGTATTGAATCTTTAAAAGATAGTAGTATCGCTTGTCAAACATCCTTCAAAAATACTTGCCTCATTTTAATTATAGATTGATAATTAAAAAATAATTGTAAATTAAAACTCAAATAACTTAAACCAATTATTATGACGACTACACAAAAACCTTCTACACTTTTTTGGATTATTGGTATTGTGCTCCTCCTATGGAATTTAATGGGGGCTAGTGCTTTTATAGTAGATAACTTCTATACCGAGATGGTTGCCAGCTCTTATAATGAAGAGCAAATGGCTGCCATAAACTCTACACCTTTATGGTCTAAGATACTATATGGAATATCCACCATAGGTGGGCTTCTAGCTGCCATATTGTTACTAGCCAGAAAAATAGGTGCTGTGCGCGTTTATGTAATATCACTTATTGCAGTTATTATACACACTATATATAATATAGGTTTTGCAAATGCGATGGAACTCTTTGGTGTGGGAGCTGGCCTTATATTTCCTCTTATTATAATACTCCTCGCTATTTTTGAATACTGGTGGAGTAAATATTGTGCGTCAAAAGGATGGCTCAACTAAGTAAATAATTGTGATCTTTAAAAAGCTACTTTATATATAGAGTAGCTTTTTTTTATGTAGCGTTACAATAACTACTTTTAAACTATGAAACAAATTGAAGGTTTTCTCAATACACCACCACTATGGACGGGCACGCAATTCTCCCTTACTCAATTTGAAATACCACCTATAGACCTATCAACATTCATCGCTACTGCTATACCACCCCATTTAAGGTTAGGTCATCAGGTAGAATATATCTTTAAACAACTACTAGATCATTCTGAAAGATACACCGTGCTGGCTCACAATATCCAGATTAAGCGAGATAAAATAACACTAGGTGAACTTGATTTTGTGGTAGAAGACCGCTTTCGCGAAAGCGTAAAAATACACATTGAGCTTACCTATAAATTCTATATTATAGATACTGCGGTTACTAGCCCCATACATCAACTTATGGGTCCCAACCGAAAAGATCACTTCTACTTAAAAATGCAAAAAACAAGAGATAAGCAACTTCCTCTTGCTTACTCTGCAGAAGGACTTGAGGCACTACAGTCTATAAATGTCAACCCACAACAAATAGAACAACGTACACTCTTTATAGGTCAACTTTTTACACCTTTTAATAAAAACGTAGTACTCCCAGAGGAAATAAATCCTCGTGCCATAATAGGTTACTGGATACAACTAGATACCTTTTGCACCGCATACTTTCTAGATTACAGATTCTATATAACTACTAAGTCAGAGTGGTTACACGAACCACATACCGAAGTAAACTGGCTCAATCACAAAGAGGCACTACTTATTATAAAAGAAAAACATATGCTCAAAAGAGCACCGCTTGTATGGATACAAAAGGATGACATCACAATTGATAAAGCCTTTGTAGTGTGGTGGTAAATCTTATAAAGTACTTGACTGGTAATGATGTACTTCATAAATTGAAGCAAAATTACAGTCTTGCAAAAATATCCATTTGACCAAAAATTTAGCAGCTATCTATTTACTGCGTTAGGGCTGGCTATTTGGGTATTTGCATTTCTCTTTCTCACAGAACCGCTTGATGTAAATCAGTTTAAAACAAGCGAAAAACTCATTTACCTCCCGCTATATGGTATGCTTGCGGCGATATGTTATCTAGGTGTTTATCCCGTACAAAAGCGTATCTACAAGCATAAAAATAAACAGTGGACACTATTGAGCGAGCTGCTGTTTTTCTCAATGTTTATAACGATTACTTTTATCGTGATGCGGTGCTTTTACCTATATGTTGTGGTTTTTAATGAGCCTAACCCATACTCTCTGGGCTATTACTTTACCTCAATTTTTCTACCAGCCGTACTCGTCATATTCCCTATAGTAGCTATCGCTAGATATGCCTTAGGTAAGTATACAAATAAGAAGGTAGAAAATTCTAAACTCTTCATATCTGGTGATGGTAATTATGAAGGCATAAGACTTCTAGAGTCTGATTTAATTTTACTAGAAGCATCAGATAATTATGTAGAAGTACATTATCAAAGTCAAGGTGTTTTAAAAAAACAGCTGGTGCGTGCCAGGTTATCACGACTAGAAAAAGAACATACACAACTACTACGCACCCATAGATCTTATCTTATAAACAGAGCCCATTTTACCTCTCTAAAAACACAAAATAACAAGCTAGGTGTTATACTTACACACGATATTTTTGTTCCAGTTTCAAAAACCTATATCTCACAGGTTAAAGAGGCGTTTAGTTTCGCCACAAACTAAGGGTATTTCGCCCCAAGACGTATTATATAAAGAGATTTAAACAAATTCAACTTTAGATTTGTTGCATCAATTAACTGTTCAACTTCTTTAAATAATGTGTTATGAAAGTCTCAATTACTAATGTTCTATTACTATTCTTTTTCTTTTTTTCCGCTTTCGCGAAAGCGCAATCACCACAAACCTGTAACTGTAAAGATGAGCTTACCTTTATAGATTCTCACATTACCGAAATGGCTTCTTTTAAAAGGCAAATAAAAGGAGAACACAAAGATGTCTATGAGCAAACTTTAAAAGAATTAAGTAAAGAGGTGACAACGAGTATGCCTATTGCAGATTGCTATAGAGCTCTTAATATATTACTCTCTCAGGTTAAGGATAAACACGCGCATATCAAGCATATAAAATCGAGTGCACTTGCTAATACCTTACTAACAGATGAAGCTATTAACCAATACCGCAAGAGTAAATCATTTACAAACCACCCTAGGTATGATAAATCACTCACCTCTCTTGAAAAGGGACTTAAAAATGTACCTTCCAGAAATATAGAAGGCATTTACCAGAGGAAAGATAAATTTACAATAGGTGTTGTAAAAAATGGAAATCTTTATAGCGGTGTGGTACTAGCTTCACAGTCGCCCTTATGGATACCTGGGCAAATTGCTTACACAATTATTCCTAATGGAGAGGGTATGTATGATGTTATGACTAGTGATGTGCCAGGAGGAACACTAAGATTTATAAGAGCGTTATATTTACACAATGGTACACTATGGCATCTCAAAAAAGAAAATGCAAGTACATATGCGGCTGTAAACAAAAAAAACGGAAATTGGTATTTTAAACAAATCACACCTGATACACAGTACCTATATATGGGCTCGTTTTCTAATAGTAAAGAAAATGTAGCTGCTTTTACTTCATTTTACAACTCGCATAAATCAAAAATTACGGCTCAAAACATAATTATAGACTTACGTAATAATGGAGGTGGTAACTCAAAATACTCAGACCCGTTTTATAAAATACTTAAAAAGAGCAAGGCAAATGTTTATGTTATTACCAACTTCTGGTCTGCTAGTAATAGTGAGCAATTTACCCTCAAATTAAAGAGTTTAAAAAACACAACTCACTTAGGTATGCGCACCTATGGTGCGATTGCTTATGGATCTAATTATGGAAAGCTTTTAGAAAGTCCGTCTGGATTATTTGCCATTTACCCCACAGATATGAACTTTCATAAATATATAGAGTATGAATATGTAGGAGTACAACCAGACATTGCACTAGATTATAATGAGGATTGGATTAAGCAAACACTAGATTATATTAAAAAACAAGATACGTTCTAGTATTTTTTGTAGACTAGCGTTTGCTTAACCAAACTTATTTATGTCTAGCAATAAGTGTTTTTTCTATATCACGTAGGTGAAACCCTTTTGCCTGTAATAAAACCATATAGTGAAACAAAAGGTCTGCACTTTCATTAAGAAATAGATGATCATTATCATCTTTTGCTTCAATGACTACCTCTACAGCCTCTTCTCCTACTTTTTGAGCTACCTTATTAATCCCGCTTCTAAAGAGTGACGCAACATAAGAGTCTGCAGTATCTTTAGTATTCCAGCGAT
>JAHDEV010000142.1 GCA_020628615.1 Dokdonia sp. | reverse complement strand
ATTATATTATGACAACTTATCTGAAGTTACATCATTTCTAAAAAAGGGTGACACGATTACACTTTATAGAGATAGTGATGCTATCATAACAGGTATTTCTAAAAAATTATTTATTGATAGTAATAAATAGCCATCTAAGTCTACAACCCATAAAACTAAGTGATCAAGAACGATTACTTAAGTTAATGCAAGAGGTTTATCCAGCTGCATACGGGTATTTCTGGAAAGACGACTGCTCTTGGTACTTAAACCAT
Organism: Dokdonia sp.; assembly: GCA_020628615.1. Classification (GTDB taxonomy): domain Bacteria; phylum Bacteroidota; class Bacteroidia; order Flavobacteriales; family Flavobacteriaceae; genus Dokdonia. The sequence goes on along the minus strand of JAHDEV010000142.1, from coordinate 4,873 downwards.
ATTTATAGCCTAGAAAACCTCTCAAAAGATCTTACCACACCACAAAGTCACTACCACTTCATCCTTTATAAAAATGAAACTGTAGGTATTTTTAAATATGTGTATAATCAAGTATACACACCACTATCACCGCTAGCAGGCTTAAAGTTACATAGACTCTATTTACACCCTTCTGTACAAGGTAAAGGATTAGGTAGAGATATTATGCAATATGGAGAGCAGCTAGCTAGAAGGTTAGACTATAAAATAATCTGGCTAGACGCTATGGACACACATACACAAGCCCAACTTTTTTATAAGAAAACGGGATATGTAAAAACCGACTTTCAGTTACTTCCATTTGACTTACTCAAAGATGAACATCGTAAAATGTGGTATATGCACAAAATGCTGCACTAGCCAGAATGACAGTTAATCTTCTGGGCATTATCTTTGTAAAGTAATAAAAGAATACAACACATACAGATATCTTAATTATGGCTAGCATACAAGAAATACAAGACGAGATAGTAGATGAGTTTTCTATGTTTGAAGACTGGATGCAGCGTTATGAATATATGATTGATTTAGGTAAATCACTACCACTTATAAATGAGCAGTTTAAAACAGATGACTATATTATAAAGGGATGTCAAAGCAAAGTATGGGTACACGCCAGTATGGAAGATGGTAAAGTGACCTTCACCGCAGATAGTGATGCTATTATAACAAAAGGTATAATAGCCATTCTCATACGTGCATTTTCTAACCAGTCACCACAAGCAATTATAGATGCAGATACTGCGTTTATAGATGAGATAGGCCTTAAAGAACACCTCTCTCCTACCCGTGCAAATGGACTTGTAAGTATGATAAAACAAATAAAACTGTATGCCGTAGCATACCAGACACAGCTTAATTAAGAGGATGTATCACGCTTTCGCGAAAGCGCAATAAAACACATTAAAAACAACCCTGCGCAAGCAGATTATATAAAGCATATGGAAATTAACACAGAAGAGCTAGGCGACAAAATAGTACGCGTACTTAAAACAATATACGATCCAGAAATCCCAGTAGATATTTATGAACTTGGGCTTATTTACGATGTATTTGTAAATGAGGATATGGATACAAAAATCCTTATGACACTTACCACTCCTAACTGCCCCGTTGCAGAAACTTTACCACTAGAGGTTGAAGAAAAGGTAAAGTCACTTAAGGATGTAAAAGACTGTGAGGTTGAGATTACCTTTGACCCACCTTGGACTCAAGACCTAATGAGTGAGGAGGCAAAGTTAGAATTAGGAATGCTCTAATCACCCCACAATGGCCGAAGAAATAATAAACAGAGTTGCAAATAGCAAACTAGTAACCTTTGATCTGGAAGATTTATACCTCCCAGGCCATAGACAGCTTGTGGATATTTCTCAATGGCTAGATCAAGGTTTTATTTTACGCGAGACTGAGTTTAGAAAAAGTATAAAAGAGCACGACTGGAGTCAGTATATAAATGCTTTTGTAGCGCTACATTGCAGCACAGATGCTATTGTGCCAGCTTGGGCCTATATGCTTGTTGCTACCCATCTACAAGCTGTTGCAAAAAAAGTTATTACAGGAAACCTAGTGATGCTAGAGACCATTTTATACACAGAAGCTATACAAAGCTTAGATGTAACGCAGTATAAAAACGCACCTGTCATTATAAAGGGTTGCTCAAACAAACCCGTTCCAGAAAACGCATATTTACTGCTCATAGAAAAACTACAGCCGGTTGCCCGTAGTTTAATGTTTGGCGAAGCCTGCTCTTCTGTGCCTCTATATAAGAAGGCAAAATAACCATTGTTGAAAAATACAGATAGGCTCCGTATATTAGACAGCCTAATTCCTAAGAAGTTTTACTAATGCAACGCACACTCCTACTCTTTTTATTTTTATGCAGTACCATAGCACTTGGTCAAAAAAGCAATAAGAAAAAAGATTCACTTCCAGACGGCTGGAAAAGCAAAGGCCTTATGGAGTTATTATTTAGCCAGAGCGCGTTTAATAAGGACTGGCAAGGTGGAGGAACTTCAAATGTAGCTGGAAATTTTAATGTTAATTGGGATCTCAATTACAAGCGAAATAAACTAACGTGGGATACAAAGCTTACAGCTATATTAGGTCTTGCCGCTACAAAGGACCAAGTGTTTGTTAGAAAAACTACAGACAGGCTAGAACTTAATAGCTTAGTAGGTAGCCGTATTGAAAACTCTAAATGGTATTACTCGGGACTATTTAATTTTAGAACGCAAATGGCACCTGGTTATGAGTTTTTTGACAGGCAGGTACTTAATGATGCTGGTGAGGTTACAGAAACGGTACAAGACAGAAAATTAATCACCACCACCTTCTCTCCTGCCTACTTACAACTAGGGCCCGGTTTTTTATGGAAAAAGAGTAATGATTTTAAAGTAAACCTAGCTCCTGCTACCGCTCGATTTATATTTGTAAACTCTAGATTTACCACCGTAAATGAAAATGACCCTGCCGCTATTGAAGCTTATGAACCATTTTTTGGAGTAGAAGCAAATGAAAATGTTCGTTTTGAGCTTGGGGCATCTGTGAGTGCTTATCATAAAGAAGAATTTTTTGAAAATATAGTTTTTGAAAACACACTTAATCTTTATGCAGACTACCTTGAGAACACAAAAAATGTAGATATTGACTACACACTTAATATCGCTATGCAAGTAAATAAATACATCACTACAAACCTTGCCGTACAACTCATATATGATGAGAATGCCATAAGTGGTCTACAAGTAAGAGAGGTACTAGGCGTAGGTCTTAAATATGCCTTTCTTGAATGGAAATCTTAAATACATTCAAATATTTAGGCAAAACCCTTTATCTAGCACGATAAAACTCACATTTAATCGATTAAAGGAATAGTATCTGTAAAAATTTTTAAAAATCGCTCTGATTTTTTAATAGTTATATATTTGTAATACAAAACTTAACTATTAATTATTATGAAAAGACTTATTGTATTAGGAGCTGCTATGTTCCTCGCAATCAGCTTACAAGCACAAACAGAAGAAGAGCTTAAAGCACAACAATCACCTAAAAAAGCAGAAATTGCAAAACTACAAGGAGAAGTTGATGCTCTACAAGCTCAGATAGATGCCCTACCGGGATGGAAGTACGGTGCTTTTGGAACTATAGGAGGTAATTTTTCGAAATTTAGCGATTGGTATTCTCAAGGAACACCTAACGTATCATCTGGCAACATTGGTATAACTGGAAATGTGTTTGCTAACAAAATGGATGAAAAATATTTCTGGAGAAATAGCCTTAATGTAAACTTAGGCTGGGTAAAATTTGATGATGAAGATGACGCTACAGATGACGATAGCTTTAGAGAAGCTACAGATGTTTTTAACATCTCATCACTTTACGGTTACAAACTATCAGAAAAACTAGCTGTATCTGCTCTAGGAGAGTACAGAACAACTATTTTAAACAACTTTAATGATCCTGGATACCTTGATCTAGGTGTAGGTGCCACTTGGACTCCTATTACAAACCTTGTAGTAGTTGTACACCCACTTAACTACAACTTTGTATTTTCTGATAATGATGCCGTATTTGAATCTTCTTTAGGTGCAAAAATCGTTGCAGATTACACACGTCAGATTGGAAAAATAGCTTTTAAGTCTAACCTATCTGCCTTTGCGAGCTACAAATCTTCAGACCTTTCTAACTTCACTTGGATTAACTCTTTCAACTACAAATTATTCAACCAGATAGGTGTAGGATTTGAGTTTGGTCTTAGAGGAAACAAACAAGAAAATCTTGCATTCCAACAAGGACTATTTGACTCTCAAGTACTACCTGTAGGAGAAGCGCCAACTTTTGATAACATAGATTCTCAAATACAATCGTACTACCTATTAGGTCTTACATACGCATTCTAGAGAACACCACCTTTATTAAAGATTTAAAGCGAGTCCATTAGGACTCGCTTTTTTTATATTTCAACTCCAAGGTAGAATTTACTCAACTTCTTAAAATAAAAAAACCAACCTAAAAAGGCTGGTTTTTGTCGGGGTAGCAAGATTCGAACTTGCGACCTCCTCGTCCCAAACGAGGCGCGATAACCGGGCTACGCTATACCCCGAGCGTTTATCGGGGTGCAAATATACTAAACTCTAATAGATAACCACAAATTTTATCACATATAATTACAGTTATTCTAATCTTTTATAACTCTCACCTTCTGTAGGATTGCCCTCATCATCCATTTGCCGCTGTTGATAGGTATTTGCTCCTAGTAATAATTCAAACCTAAATACCTGAGTTGTATCTACAATTTTCATCATAGGGCCAGAAGCGTACTCAAGCCGTTCTTCTAAGATGCCATCTTTTACCTTGTAGGTCCCATACCCAAACCATTCATTTGCATCACTAGGGTCATTACGGGTCCACATCACACGACCTTTACTATACATCTTGACCTGCCTGTACCCGTTTTGGTTAGGTAGGGTCTCAGAGATCATACCATTCTCATACATCTGCTGGTTCTCAAGTTCCCATACTCCTTCTAGAGTTAAGTCACTTTTGTCATTTATCAATCCATCACTCGTTAAGAGTGTAGCACCCATCACATACAAACATACTAATACAAACGTCTTCATAATTACGGGATTTAAGTTATACAATTGATTTACATCACTTTAAGATACGATTTTTTTCTAAGCTTTTACTTTCAAGAATTTTTGAAGTAGAAGTCATTTAAAAAGATAAATAGCTTTATTATATTTATCTCAACATAAACGGGTAGTAGCTTAGTCCGGTTAAAGTGCTGGTCTGGGGGACCAGAGATCGGAGGTTCGAATCCTCTCTACCCGAC
>JAHDEV010000009.1 GCA_020628615.1 Dokdonia sp. | reverse complement strand
GTTACGTCCGTAAAATATTTTAGCTTTGTTTACTACTAAAATACGTCTTTTTTAATCAGTAAAACACGAGTTCAACACCCTGTTAACGATTAAATAATAAACAATGATGGTTTATAACTATTTTAAACAAGTAACTCTTTAAGAAAACAAAGCACAGTACTTTATATGAAATTAATCACTCTTACAACAGACTATGGCGAGAAAGATCCTTTTGCAGGAGCCGTAAAAGGAGCGATTTACTCAGAGCTAGAAGATGTGCGTATTGTAGATATATCGCACTCTGTATCGCCTTTTCATCTTATGGAAGCAGCATACATTATTCAAAATGCGTATCAAAATTTCCCGAAAGGGTCCATACACGTTATAGGTGTAGATAGCGAGCTTACACCAGAAACAAACCACATAGCCGTAAAACTAGATGGCCATTATTTTATATGTGCAAATAATGGTATCATATCCCTACTCACAAAAGATATTGTGCCAGAAGAAAAAGTAGAGATAAACATACACGACCGTACTCTTACTAACTTTACTGTACTAGATGTGTTTGTAAAGACAGCCTGCCATATCGCACGCGGCGGCACCCTTGGTGTGATAGGTAAAAACATAGATAATATAAGACAACTTACAGGTATCGCACCTGTTATAAACACGGCTCGCAACCAGATATCTGGCAACGTCATTTACATAGATAATTATGGTAATGTGGTAAGTAACATTACTAAAAAACTATTTGACGAAGTGGGCAAAGGTCGCAGCTTTAGACTTGAAGCACGTGGTGCAGATATCACAAAAATCTATAAGCAGTATAGCGATGCTATAAACTTTGACATAGAAAAGTCTAAGCGAGAAGAGGAAGGTAAGAAACTAGCCGTTTTTAACTCTGGTGGTTACATAGAGCTTGCCATTTACAAAAGTAATCCTAGTACGGTAGGAAGTGCTGCTAGTCTCTTTGGCCTCAATTATAGAGATACGGTAATGATAAATTTTACAGATAAATGATAATAAGACTGGTAAAATTACGCTTTCGCGAAAGCGAGATACCCTCTTTTTTAAACAATTTTGAAAAGGTAAAAAGTGACATACGTGCTTTTAAAGGTTGTCTCTACTTAGAACTACTTCAAGATGCCGAAGATCCCACTATCTTCTTTACACACAGCCACTGGGAATCTAACGAGGATCTTCAAGGTTACCGCAACTCAGATCTCTTTAAAGGCATATGGGCAAACACAAAACCAAAATTTTCTGGAAAACCAGAAGCCTGGAGTACAAACTCTCTTGACAAACAAAATTAATGCTCTGGCACCTTGCGCAATGAAGAAGGAGGAATGCCGTACTTTTCTTTAAAAATTTTTGAAAAGTAGCTCCTACTAGATAGTCCAAGTGCATATACTACCTCAGAGACATTCTTACCTTCTGAGGTGAGCATAGTTAAGGCTCGCTTTAATCGATACTCTTTTATATAGTCATTTACGGTCATCCCATAATTGCGCTTAAAGCCATCTTGTAATCTGTAAGCCTCTATACCCACAGCTTCGGCAATTTCTGGTATGGTCTCAAGTTTTGAAATGTTGTTTTCTATGTAGTTTACAGCAGCAACCACAGTATCCATATCTGATAATCTTAATGTGGTACGTTTATTACCTTCTAGAGAGTCCTCCTTATACAGTTTGAGCATAAGTGAAGTACACTCAAGCGCCTTTGCGCCTAGGTAATTAGTACGAACCAGACCTTGATCTTCATTATTGAGAATACTATCTATGATATCAGAAATTTGAAGACTGTAATAGCCTTTATGAGCAATTTGAGTTAATCCGTTTACATCTGCAAAAAGTGGATAATAAGCTGCATCTATCTTATTAAGGTCATATGACAATTGCTCTTGAAACTTAACTTTATTTATCTCTAGATAACAAATAATGGCAGGGCTATCTTTTTTTATAATATAAATTTGGTCTTCCTCATAAATAGGTGCGGCAATAAGATGCTCTGCGCGACGTATGGCAATCTCTTCTTCGCTAGAAGAAAACCTATGAGCAATCTCCCCTTTCATACAGTATATGAACCTGAGAGAGTTTATACCATTATTTTCAAAATAGAACTCGGTATCATCTTGCATATCGCAGTTTATGATATGTAAACCTATACCGTTAGGGAAATTAATACCCTTTATCTCTCCAGTACCTATGTGCGATGGTACTTTTACTGCAAACTCTCCAAAACTATTTGTAAAATTCACGCCAAATGCCCCTGCAATCTCAGGCACAAAGTCATCTACCTGTTCTATTTTAAGTTTGTAAGATTTCATAAGTCTCTATAAAAAGTAAATCGTAGTAATGATATGAAGTGATACTACATTGTGGGCTTTTTATAAGCCTTTTTAAAGTGTTCAAAAATATGAATGGCACTAGCTGTAGCCTTTTCTACATCATTATTTGTAAACTGATAACTTTGCACGGCATTTTTAAATGATTTCCATCTCGCAGCAGCTGCTTTTGTGTCTGTGTTATAAAAGTAATGTGCTTCTATATGTGACAACTTCTCACAAGATTGTAGTTTTTTACTCATCATCATACCTCCCATCATAGACCCCTCTATCACATATAGAGCCCCTACTAGCGTACCTAAGTCCCGAGGGCCTGTCAGAGAAGTAGGTTGTGGTAATGGAAAGTTAGAAAAACCAGCTATATCCTTTGCTAGTGCATTGGTTTTTTGATAACCAGCAAACGGCTTGAGTTCGTCTGGTAAGTTATCATAACGTGCGTTTATAAAATCTTCAACCGCTTTGTAAACAGAAAAGTTCTGTCTCAAGAGCTCTTCATATTGCGCTTGATTTATACTGCCATCCATTATAAAGCCCGTAAGGTTATCTTCCTCAACCTCATCGTGTATGGCTTTAGTTTTTTCTTTAAGATGTTCTAATATCATAGGGATTTTTTAATTTTTTCTAGGTGTTCTCTTATTTTGGCAATACGCTCTTGATGAGAGATATTTTCTTTATTTATATCATCCATATAATCTTTAATGTCATTAACAAGATCTGTACTCTGCTTTATTCTGTTTCTTGTATTCTGAACAATTATAGGCCTATTTTTTATTTTATCTATATAAGGTGATAGCTTAGGCGCCAGTACGTTTATATGCTTTTTTAGTATAAAGCCATCTGCACCATTTAAAATGGTCTCTGCTGCTAGTTCCTCATCTTGTAGAGTACCTGTTACAAATAAGAATACAGCTGTGGGCGATTTATCTCTAGATAGCTCTAGTACCTCCATACCCGTACAAGTTGGTAAGTTATAATCAGAAATTATGAGTTGAGGGTTAAAAGTTTTTATAGCAACCTCTAAATCAGACAGATTATCTACTACTTGAACTTTATAATTTTTATCTAATTTGTGTATTTGTCTAGTGATAAGAGCAGCATCAGAGTCTGTATCTTCTACTAGTAATATATGTACTTCTGTTGCCATATCTATTTATTTAGGGTTAACCAGTAATTTGAGATTGCCGGCAAGATTTCTTTTAACTCTGTATAACTTTTAGGTTTCTCCAGATAACTATTTGCGCCATAAGCATACGCTTTATCTCTATCACTAAGCTGATCTGAAGAGCTCATAATCACAATAGGTGAATTTGTAAAAAGCGCTATTTTTCTAATCTCTTTTAGTAAGCTTAGTCCATCTAATTTAGGCATTTTTATATCTAAGAGTATAAAATCAGGTATGTTTTTGGTATCCTTAAACTCTTGAAAATAAGCTAGCGCTTTGAGAGAGTCTTCTATAATATGAATTTTTACTAAGGGCATCTCACGCTCAAAAATGCGTCTCATTAAGGCACAATCATTTGCATTATCTTCTACAGAAACTATAAATCCTTTCATTATCTAATAGGGAGTTGAAAATAAAATGTTGCACCGTGATCTATCTTTCCCTCGGCCCAGATAGTTCCCTTGTGCTTATCTACGACGCGCTGTGCTATTGCTAGGCCTATACCAGATCCCTCAAATTCATCCTTTACAAGTCTATTAAAAACCCCAAAGATTTTTTCTTTATGATCTTCATTAAAGCCTATACCATTATCACGCACATAGTAGACTGCTGGTGATTTATCTTTTAACACCCCGATATGCACAGAAGGTTTTTTTACCATATGACTATACTTTAAGGCATTACCTATAAGATTATTTAATAGTTGAAAAATCATACCCCTATCTCCATATGCTTTAGGCAAATCTGCTTCTACCTTTACGATGGTGTTGTTGTATTTTTTTTCAAGCTGTAAAAATTGTACTACCTCATTTACCAGTTCTTGCATATCAAAAACTCCCATAGCTGTTTGATCCTTCCCTATACCAGAGAAAGCAAGTATGTCATCTATAAGTGTGTTCATCTTACTTGTAGAGTCTATAATAGTCTGTATGGCATTCTTACCATAATCGTCTAGGGTATCAAAGTAATCCTCTTTAATTATTTGTGCAAATCCATCTATACCTCTTAGTGGCGATCTTAAGTCGTGAGAGACGCTATAACTAAAAGACTCTAGCTCTTTATAAGCCTCTTTTAACTTATCATTGAGTTCTTTTACTTCTTGATATCTGCTTATAATGATATTAGAAATACTGGTTTTAAGCGCTTGAGCAGAGGCTATCTCGTAGTCTTTCCAAGGTAATGAAGTGAGCAGCTGCTCTTGATTCCATTTTTCAAAGGATTTACGCGGGCTTAATCGCTTATTCTTTTCGGCAACGGCCTTTTCTGGATTTCCACCCCAAGATATTACTTGTTTTAGTTCTGGCTTAAACCAAAGTAAACAGTCCTTTTGTCCTTTTGCAATAAAAACACATAACACGCCAGAAGCTATATTGGCAAAGGCCTCACCTTTCCCATATACCTTGGCAAGATTTTGAGTTGCATATGTACTACCTAGTTGTGTTGTGAATATCCAGTCTATGATATTTTTTATATCTTTTTTACTAGGAGTATCTCCTACTGTAGAAATTTTATTTTCTAAAAATACAGCTCCACCTGTAGCCTCTGTAATAGTAAGCATAGATGTAGGTTTTTTTGTTAAACCTCCCTGTACGTCCCACTCATTGCTCATTTGTTCAACAAGTTTTGCTCGACTTGCTGTGGTAGCATTAATACGAGCAAGAACCTCGTTTGAAGAACGTAATGTAAGCTGCGTAGAAAAAACTTGAGTCAAAAATTTTACTGTTTGCCGCTGGTAATAATTTGTAAACTTAGGGCTGTAATGGTGACAAGCTATAAGCCCCCATAAAGTCCCATTACTTACAATAGCTGCAGTAAGAGTAGCTCCTACTTTCATATTCTCTAGATACTCTATGTGTATAGGAGAAGACGCTCTAGACTCGCAACGCGTGAGGTCTAATGGTTGCCCCTGCTCGTTAAGCTCCGGAAATATGGCAGATGTCTTAGATTTTACATCTGCAATGATGCGCACCCCTTGCTTTAAGAAACTTTTACGAGCCTGCTGCGGGATATCTGTAGCAGGGTAATGCATCCCTAGCCAACTTTCTAGCGCTACATCACGAGACTCAGAGATGATGGTCCCGTTCCAATTTTGGTCAAATTTATAAACCATTACCCGGTCGTATCCAGTAAACTCTTTTATAAGATCTGCCGTCTTATCACACATCCCGCTCACTGTAATAGCTTGATTGAGATCTGTAATAATATCTGAAAGCTGTCGCTGCATTATATGAGCCTCTACTTGGGCTACTATAGGTTCTAGCTCTATATAAATAAGGTCTTCTTTGTAATGAGTAATTACTACATACCTCTTCTCTTTAACTCCGACTTCAATAGTCTGGGTATTTTTACCTGCAATATGAGTATTAATAGTGCCAGCACTTGATCCAAATATATCTTCAAGTGTGATTTTATAAATGTCTTCACGCTTTCGCGAAAGCAAATCAAATACATTTTCAGAAACACGCAGCATTTGTAATGTAAGAGCTTCTAGTACAAAAAGATAAGCGTGTGATTGTACTTGACCTAGTAAATGTATAGGCTCCTTATCACAATTAGTAAGGTCTATTTTTTTTGGATATAAAGTAGAAGGGCCTGACATATGCTTACTTTTTAATTTTAAAGTAGAATGTACTACCTACATTAACTTGAGAGTCTACCCAAATACTACCATCGTGTAGTTTTACAATTTTCTCACAATGTGCAAGACCTACTCCAGTACCTTCATATTTATGCTGTGTAGATGCTCTTCCAAAAATTTTAAATACGTTATCAAGATCTTCTTGAGCAATGCCTATACCGTTGTCATTAATTACAAATGTCCAATAGCCCTCATCTTCAAAAGAAGAAATGCGCACCACCGGGCTCACATCTGGTTTGCAATATTTAAGAGAATTACTTATTAGATTTTGAAACAATAATCTAAGTTCTGTCTTATAAGCCCATATAGAAGGCATCCTGCTTAAATGTATTTTCCCATTGCACTCTCTAAGACGCTTACCTAGATCATATTTTACAATTTCTAATAACTCTTGCACATCTACCTCGGTGCGCTCCAGTTCTTGACCTATGCGACTATGTTCTAGTAAGCCTTTAATTTGGTCTGCCATTCTACCAGCGGCGCCATATATATAACCTAGATACTCTGTGGCTTTTGGGTCGAGATTTTCACCAAATTTCTTTAGAATCACATCACTACTAAAACGTATTGTACCTAGAGGTTCTTGTAAATCGTGAGAACAAATAGACACAAACTGCTCGAGGTCTGTATTAATACGTTGTAACTCCTCGTTTTTATCATACATAAGTTGCTGTGCCTCTTGTAGGTCAGAAATATTTACTAGTGTAGATCTTGAGTACGAATGCCCTTCATCTGGTATGACAAGTTCTGAATTGAGAATAATGGGTATTTCTACTCCATCTATATCTACCAGAGTCATTTGTTCTCCCTCTATAACCCCAGTTTTTTGAATTTGATCTAGAAGTCCCAGACCTTTTGCCTTAGACTTATCTGTATAGAAATCAAAGATGCGCCTACCTATCACCTCCTCCCTTGACTTGAGCTTAAGGGTATCAATAAATATTTTATTACACTCTACAATACGTCCAGTAGATGGATCTACACTGGCGTGCATCACGGGATCATTCTCGTAGAAGTCTTTAAACTTTTGCTGGCTTTCTTTTAGTTTCTTTTGAGACTCAACTGTCTTTGTGATGTCTATAAATGTAATTACAGAGCCCTCTATTTTGTTAGTTCCTGTATAGAATGGTGATATACGCCTTATATATGAGCGCCCACCTTTTTTATTAATTTGGGTCTCATTTACATAACCTGTTTTCATCACTTTTTCAATCTTATCTTTAAGTGATGATTTTTTCCCTGTTCCTAGTTGTGTTAAGAAATGCTCTATGGGTCTACCCACATCTTGTTTCATTAACTTAAAGTGCTCTTGTATAGATGGCGTAAACTTTCTAATAGTGAGCTGCCTGTCTAAAAATATAGTAGCAATCTGTGTACTATTAAGAATGTTGTCCATATCTGCATTAAGCAATGCTAGATCATCCATTTTTTCGATGTGCTCGACATTTACTGTATGTAGCTCCTCGTTTACACTTTGCAATTCCTCATTTGTGCTTTGCAGTTCTTCATTTGAGGCTAGTAACTCTTCATTAAGTGTTTGTAATTCTTCATTACTAGTCTCTGCATCCTCTAAGGCTTTTTTGAGTTCACCCCTAGTTTCTTCTATCTCATCTATGAGATCTTTAATACGCTCATCTGGTTGTGTAGCAATACTCATAGTACCTCGTGCAATCGCAGTATCAGGGTTTAAGGCTTGCTCTATAAAGGTGATGACATAGCTACAGTCATCTGTGTTATTATTAAAAATAGGTTTTACCAGTACGTTAATTGTAGTCTCAACACCTGCTTTTGTAGCCACTACATTATTATAAATAAAATCTTTTTTAGAACGTTTTGCTTTTCTAGCTGCAGAGTTTACTGCAGTTTTAAGATTATCGGGAAGCATCTTGAGTAGATCTAAAGAAAAACCACTGTCTGGTAGTTGTGCATATTTAGAAAAAGACCCCATTGCGTCTACCACCTTAAAGTCTTGATCTACAAAAACGCTCGCTGTATCAAATTGAGAAATAAGCGCATTGCTTATTTTCATTTTAATATCATTAGTAAATGTTTCCTTTTGCTGTACTTGGGTCTTTTTTTGCTTTCGCGAAAGCAAAAAGCTACTCTTATCTGCATTTGAAGTAAGTAACTCACTATGTAATCGCTCTGAGGGGTGTATGTTCTTAAATATTTTGAGCTTCGCATTAATGGTCTCAAAATAATTACGCAAGGCCGTATTAGACTCGCTAGAGCCTAAAAACAAGTAACCGTTGAGCTTTAGCGCATAATGTAATGTATGTAAAACCGCAGTTTGTACTTCTGGCTTTAAGTAGATGAGTAAATTTCTACACACTACCATATCCATATTTTTAAAAGGAGGATCCTTTAAAATATCGTGATTAGAAAAAATTATTTTCTTTCTTAAATCTGAATGAATTTTATACTCATCATCATCTTTTATAAAGTATGTCTGTAGCTTACTAGGAGGTACACTCTGTGTAACCGTGTTAGGAAAAACTCCTTGAGATGCTTGCTCTATATGCTCCTCAGAAATATCTGTGGCAAATATTTTAAGATTTATGTCTTTGTCTTGTCTTTTTATCTCCTCTTGGAAAAGTATCGCCAGTGAGTAAGCCTCTTCTCCAGTAGAGCAAGCAACGTCCCATACTTTTACTGTATCACCATCACGCTTGTTTGCAACAATATTAGGTATTGTCTCGGCTTCTAGTAAATTCCAAGCTTTTGTATCCCTAAAAAATTTTGTCACACCTATTAAAAACTCTTTATACAGAATTGAGATTTCTTCTGGATGAATTTTAAGATATGCTATATATGCTTCAAAACTTCCCATTTTAAGATTAGTCATACGCCTTTCTGTTCGGCGTAAAATGGTAGGTCTTTTGTAATAATTAAAATTAATATTAGTGTTAGTGTGTAGTATATTTAAAATTACACGCAAACGTTCGTTGTCTTCTATAGTAATTTCATCCCCAAAATTAAGTGCGTCACCACTATTATAATAACGATGTATCTGCTCTATCATTTCTCCAGCAGGTACGATATAATCTACATCACCCGTATTTATAGCACTAGACGGCATCCCGTCAAAACTTGCCTCTTCTGGTTGCTGGACAAGCACTAAGCCTCCTGCTTTTTTTATAGCCTGTACACCCTTTGTACCATCGCTACCAGTCCCACTAAGAATAACGCCTACAGCCTCTTTACCATAAGCATTACCTAATGACTCCATAAACAAGTCTATAGGTAGATTGAGTTTTTTTCCTTCTGGTTTGTCTAGTAATCTTAAATGGTTTTCATCTATGATTAAATTCATAGATGGAGGAATTACATAAATATGATTTCTCTCAATTATAGAATCGTCTGTAACTGCCTTGATAGGCACCTCTGTTTTTTTAGAGAGCAGCTCTGCCATAAGACTTTTATGGTCTGGCGATAGATGTTGTATGATAACGTAACTGTAGTCATAATTTTCTACTACATTATCAAAAAAATCATTCAGAGCTTCTAGACCTCCAGCACTTGCTCCTACAGCAACAATGATGTGTTTTTTATTTTCTGACACTTTAAAAAGTAGGGATTTAGTGCGATATATTTTCCGTTTTTAAGGCGCTTACTACTACAGCAAAGACTTAAGAATATTTCGCATTAGAAATTTACGACTTATTTTAACATTTTCATAATGTGTTAAAATAAATCGGTATTGTGTGCTTTACAATATTGTAATAGCGTTTAAAATTGTACTAATAGTGACCTATTTAACAAATAATTAAGAAATCAAAATTAGGTAAAATTATCAACTCTGCTATTGTCTATGCTTACTATATAAATTTGTTAAGCTTGACCTGTAGGTCCAAAATTAAGTGGTACTGGCTGCTTCTCGTAATCTTTTATAACGCCGTGGGCATTTTCAAAACGCTTCACATTATCTGCTAGTGCCTTTGCAAGACGCTTTGCGTGTTGAGGTGTAAGGATAATACGACTTTTTACTTTACTCTTAGGAGTACCAGGCATAATGTTTACAAAATCAACCACAAACTCAGATACAGAGTGATTTATAATTGCTAGGTTAGAATAGGTTCCTTGAGCCATATCTTCGGTAAGTTCTATATTTATTTTCTTCTGGTTTGCATTTTGTTTTTTATCGTCTGCCATTAGGGTGTCTTTATAGATTTGTAAATAATTAATGGGGTAAATGATATCTACACCTCACTTTGTATATGGTGAAGGTAAGGATTGGTACGCTTTCGCGAAAGCGGAATAAACAACTTCATCCTCTCGCACACAATCGTAACTACCGTGTATGTAAAAAATGTAGTGCATTTCTGAAATAAAAAAAATCCCGTTTGGCTAGAGCCAAACGGGATTATATATCTAACTGTTACGTTAGTACAATAAGTACTAGTTATAGTTTACTTCTTGCTTTTCTTGCATCATATTTGCCAGATCTTCCTTGCTACCTACAAGAATGTCATCATAACGACGCATACCTGTACCAGCTGGAATTTTATGACCTACAATTACATTTTCTTTAAGACCTTCTAAGTAATCTATCTTACCGCTTACAGCAGCTTCGTTAAGTACTTTTGTTGTCTCTTGGAAAGATGCTGCAGAGATAAATGACTTAGTCTGTAGCGATGCTCTTGTAATACCTTGAAGGATAGGAGAAGCAGTAGCTGGTTGTACATCACGCGCAGTTACTTGATTCTTATCTTCTCTTCTTAGTAAAGAATTTTCGTCACGAAGTTCACGTGGAGTTACTAGCTGTCCTGGTTTAAGGTTTTCAGATTCTCCTGCGTCTTCTACGACTTTCATTCCGTACATAGCATCATTCTCTTCGATAAAGTCTGCTTTGTGAATAAGCTGGTTCTCTAAGAAAATAGTATCACCTGGATCTTGTATACGTACTTTACGCATCATCTGGCGTACTACAACCTCAAAGTGCTTATCGTTAATCTTCACCCCTTGTAGACGATATACTTCTTGTACTTCATTAACAAGGTACTGCTGTACTGCAGATGGGCCTTTGATATTTAATATATCATTAGGCGTTACAGAACCATCAGAAAGTGGCATACCTGCTCTTACATAATCATTTTCTTGTACAAGAATCTGGTTAGATAATTTTACTAGGTACTTCTTAACTTCACCAAGTTTTGACTCTACGATAATCTCACGATTACCACGCTTTATTTTTCCGAAAGATACTACACCGTCTATCTCAGATACTACTGCTGGGTTAGATGGGTTACGTGCTTCAAATAATTCTGTTACACGTGGTAGACCTCCTGTAATATCTCCAGCCTTTGCAGACTTACGAGGTATTTTAACAAGAATTTTTCCTTCTTTAATCTTATCTCCATCATCTATCATAAGGTGAGCTCCTACTGGTAAGTTGTAAGAACGTAGCGCGTTTCCTTTGCTATCCTCAATAATCAATGTTGGTATTTTTTTCTTATCTCTAGATTCAGAAATTACTTTTTCTTGGAAACCTGTTTGCTCATCTGTCTCTACACGGTAAGTTATACCTTGCTCGATAGACTCAAACTTGATTTTTCCAGCAAATTCTGAAATCACAACACCGTTAAATGGATCCCACTTACAGATTACTTCTCCAGCTTTCACTTTATCACCAGACTTGGCAAATATTTGTGAACCGTAAGGAATTGTATTTGTACTTAATGTGATACCCGTCTTAGGATCTGAAACTTTTGCTTCAGAAGTACGAGAGATTACGATTTCTGCAGGGTTACCTTCATTATCTTCTCCCATTACTGTCTTAAGATCTTCTATCTCCAGTTTACCGTCAAACTTAGCTGTTACGCTAGAGTCTTCAGATACACCTCCTGCAACCCCTCCTACGTGGAAGGTACGAAGTGTAAGCTGTGTTCCTGGTTCTCCAATAGACTGTGCTGCAACTACTCCTACTGCCTCTCCCATTTGTACCGTTTTATTAGTAGCTAGGTTACGACCGTAACATTTTACACAAATACCTTTCTTTGCCTCACAAGTAAGCGCAGAACGTACTTCTACAGTTTCTATTGGTGCAGCTCCTATAATCTCTGCGATATCTTCATCTATCTCAACACCAGCCTCAACGATTACCTCGTTAGTAAGTGGGTTTATAACATCATTAAGAGATGTACGACCTACGATACGAGCACTTAGAGACTCTATCACCTCTTCGTTTTTCTTTAACGCAGCTACTTCTACTCCTCTTAACGTACCACAATCTGTACTGTTTATAATAACATCTTGAGATACATCTACTAGACGACGTGTTAAGTAACCTGCATCTGCCGTTTTAAGAGCGGTATCTGCAAGACCTTTACGTGCACCGTGCGTAGAGATAAAGTACTCAAGAATTGAAAGACCTTCCTTAAAGTTAGAAAGAATCGGGTTCTCAATAATAGCCCCACCTCCATCGTTAGACTTCTTAGGTTTTGCCATTAGACCACGCATACCTGTAAGCTGACGTATCTGCTCTTTAGATCCACGTGCTCCTGAGTCAAGCATCATATACACCGAGTTAAACCCTTGTTGATCCTCACGGATACGCTTCATAGAAAGCTCTGTAAGAGTGGCGTTTGTTGATGTCCAAACATCAATAACTTGGTTATAACGCTCTGTATTAGTAATAAGACCCATATTATAAGATCCTGTAATACCTTCTACCTGCTCGTTTGCCTCGTCTATCATACCGTGCTTCTCATCTGGGATAATGATATCTCCAAGTGAGAATGATAATCCTCCACGGAATGCAAATCCATATCCCATAGTCTTAATACGGTCAAGGAAAGCTGCTGTAACTGGCACACTTGTTACCTTAAGAATACGTCCTATAATATCACGTAGTGACTTTTTAGTAAGTACTTCGTTTATATAACCAGCTTCTTCTGGTACAGCTTCGTTAAATAGTACACGACCTACAGTCGTTTCCATTACTTTATAAACAAGCTCTTTGTTTTCATTAAAATCCTTAGCACGTATTTTAATGATAGCATTAATGTCTACACGTTTTTCATTGTAGGCAATGTTTACCTCTTCTGCAGAGTAGAAAGTAATTCCTTCTCCTTTTACGTGAAACTCTGGAGTCGATTTTCTGGCCTTTGTCATATAGTAAAGACCTAATACCATATCCTGAGAAGGTACTGCTACTGGAGCACCATTTGCAGGGTTTAAGATATTGTGAGAAGCAAGCATTAATAACTGCGCCTCAAGTATCGCCTCTGGCCCAAGTGGTAAGTGTACTGCCATCTGGTCACCATCAAAATCGGCGTTAAATGCTGTACATACTAATGGGTGTAACTGTATTGCTTTACCTTCAATAAGCTTAGGCTGGAATGCCTGTATACCTAGACGGTGAAGCGTAGGAGCACGGTTAAGGAGGATAGGGTGTCCTTTAAGAACATTCTCTAATATATCCCAAACTACTGGCTCTTTTTTGTCTATTATTTTCTTTGCAGATTTTACAGTCTTTACGATACCACGCTCTATAAGCTTACGTATTACAAAAGGCTTGTAAAGCTCTGCTGCCATTCCCTTAGGAATACCACATTCAAATAACTTTAATTCTGGTCCTACAACAATTACAGAACGTGCTGAGTAATCTACACGCTTACCAAGTAAGTTCTGACGGAAACGTCCTTGCTTACCTTTAAGTGAGTCAGAAAGTGATTTTAACGGTCTGTTAGAATCAGTTTTTACTGCAGATGATTTACGAGTGTTATCAAAAAGTGAATCTACAGACTCCTGTAGCATACGCTTCTCATTACGTAAGATTACCTCTGGCGCTTTAATTTCCATCAAACGCTTAAGACGGTTGTTACGTATAATAACACGACGGTAAAGATCATTAAGATCTGATGTTGCAAAACGACCTCCATCTAGTGGTACTAGTGGGCGTAATTCTGGTGGAATTACTGGTACAACCTTCATAATCATCCATTCTGGAAGATTCTCACGGTTCTTATTTGCATCACGTAGAGCCTCTACAACTTGAAGACGCTTAAGTGCCTCCGTTTTACGTTGCTTAGACGTCTCATTATTTGCCTTGTGACGTAACTCATAAGAAAGCTCATTAAGATCAATTCTTCTTAAAAGTTCGATCAAACATTCAGCACCCATTTTGGCGATAAATTTGTTTGGATCTTCATCATCAAGGTATAGATTTTCTTGCGGTAAACTGTCAAGTATGTTTAAGTACTCTTCTTCCGTAAGGAAATCCATTTTATTAAGGTCTTCACCCTCTTCATTCTTTGCAATACCTGGTTGTATAACCACGTAACGCTCGTAATAAATGATCATATCTAATTTCTTAGATGGAAGACCAAGTAAGTACCCTATTTTATTAGGTAAAGATCTAAAGTACCAGATGTGTGCCACAGGAACCACAAGGTTAATGTGTCCTACACGATCACGACGTACTTTCTTCTCTGTCACCTCTACACCACAACGATCACAAACGATCCCTTTGTAGCGTATTCTTTTATATTTACCACAAGCACACTCATAATCCTTTACGGGACCAAAAATACGCTCACAGAACAACCCATCACGCTCTGGCTTGTGCGTTCTGTAGTTGATTGTTTCCGGCTTTAAGACTTCTCCCTTTGATGCTCCAAGAATAGATTCTGGAGACGCAAGACCAATAGAGATAGCGTTAAACTTCGGCTGTTGTACATTGTCATTATTTCTTGCCATAATTCTGTGTATGTCGAATTAATTATTGTTGTGAATGGTTATTGTTACGCTTTCGCGAAAGCGGAATCCCGAGAGACTCCACTTTCCAAAAACCATTTACTTTTCTTCTAGACGAATGTCTAGTCCCAGTCCTTTAAGTTCATGCATCAATACGTTGAAAGATTCTGGAAGACCTGGCTCAGGCATAGGTTCTCCTTTTACAATACTCTCATACGTCTTAGCACGACCAATCACGTCATCAGACTTTACAGTAAGGATCTCACGCAATGTTGCCGAAGCCCCATATGCCTCAAGAGCCCATACCTCCATCTCACCAAAACGTTGCCCTCCAAACTGCGCCTTACCTCCAAGAGGTTGTTGCGTAATAAGAGAGTACGGTCCGATAGAACGTGCGTGCATCTTGTCATCTACCATATGCCCTAGTTTAAGCATATAGATAACTCCTACCGTTGCTGGTTGATCAAAACGATCTCCAGTACCTCCGTCATATAAATATGTATGACCAAAGCGTGGTATACCTGCCTCGTCTGTAAGTGCGTTAATCTGATCTAGTGTTGCTCCATCAAAAATAGGCGTCGCATATGTTCTTCCTAATTTTTGACCAGCCCATCCTAACACGGTCTCATAAATCTGACCAATGTTCATACGTGATGGTACACCTAGTGGGTTAAGAACGATGTCTACAGGAGTTCCATCCTCAAGGAATGGCATATCCTCTTGACGTACGATACGTGCAACGATACCTTTGTTACCGTGACGTCCCGCCATCTTATCTCCTACTTTAAGCTTACGTTTCTTTGCAATATAAACCTTAGCAAGCTTGATGATACCAGCTGGTAACTCATCTCCTACCGAGATTGTAAATTTCTCACGACGTAAGTTACCTTGTAGATCGTTTTCTTTAATCTTATAGTTGTGTAATAAGTCTGCTATAAGTGTATTTGTCTTATCATCTGTAGTCCAAGTACCTTGTGTAAGGTGCGTATAGTCTTCTACAGAGTTAAGCATCTTAAGCGTAAATTTCTTTCCTTTAGGAAGAACTTCTTCACCTAGATCATTCATTACACCTTGAGCAGTCTTACCGTTTACAAGTTTGAATAATTTTTCAATTAACACTGCCTGTAAATCATCAAACTTCACATCATACTTATCTTCAAGTACTGCGATGTCTTCTTTATCTTTTGCACGTTTACGCTTATCTTTTATCGCTCTAGCAAACAATTTCTTGTTTATAACTACACCGTGTAAAGATGGTGATGCTTTAAGGGAAGCATCTTTGACGTCTCCTGCTTTATCTCCGAATATTGCGCGAAGTAATTTTTCTTCTGGAGTAGGATCAGACTCTCCTTTTGGAGTAATCTTACCTATTAATATATCTCCAGGTTTTACTTCTGCACCTATACGGATCATTCCGTTCTCATCAAGGTCTTTTGTAGCCTCTTCAGAAACGTTAGGAATATCATTAGTAAGTTCTTCGTTACCTAACTTCGTATCACGTACATCTAGAGAATATTCATCAATGTGTATAGAAGTAAATATATCGTCACGTACTACTTTTTCTGATATTACGATTGCATCCTCAAAGTTATACCCTTTCCAAGGCATAAAGGCCACCTTCATATTACGTCCTAATGCAAGCTCACCTTTCTCGGTAGCATACCCTTGACATAATACTTGACCACGCTCAACTCTATCTCCTACTTTTACAATAGGTTTAAGGTTGATATTTGTACCCTGGTTAGTCTTGCGGAATTTAATAAGATTGTACGATTTAGAATCCTCGTCAAAACTTACGAGACGCTCATCCTCCGTACGATCATATTTTATAGTAATCATATTTGCGTCTACATACTCTACTGTACCTGCACCTTCTGCATTAATTAGTACTCTAGAATCTGTAGCTACTTGACGTTCCAGACCTGTTCCCACGATAGGCGCATCTGCCATAATAAGTGGTACTGCCTGGCGCATCATATTCGACCCCATCAGTGCACGGTTTGCATCATCGTGTTCCAAGAATGGAATAAGTGATGCAGAGATAGATGCAATCTGGTTAGGACTAACATCTGCATAGTGTACAGTATCTGGATCTACTACTGGGAAATCACCTTCCATACGCGCAATTACTTTTTCTTCAGTAATTGTACCATCATCATTCATAGGGTTGTTTGCTTGCGCAATTAACATCCCTTCTTCTTCCTCAGCACTTAAGTATTGTGGTTCTGATTTTAAATCTATCTTACCACCTTCAACCTTACGATATGGAGTCTCAATGAATCCCATATTATTCACCTTAGCATAAACTGCTAGTGAAGATATAAGACCAATGTTTGGTCCCTCCGGTGTTTCAATAGGACATAATCTACCGTAGTGTGTGTAGTGTACGTCACGCACCTCAAATCCTGCACGCTCACGAGATAGACCTCCAGGTCCAAGTGCAGATAGACGACGCTTGTGCGTAATCTCAGCAAGTGGATTAGTTTGGTCCATAAACTGTGATAACTGGTTTGTACCAAAGAATGAATTAATTACAGAAGACAATGTCTTTGCATTAATCAAATCTATAGGAGTAAACACTTCGTTATCACGTACGTTCATACGCTCACGTATTGTACGAGCCATACGAGCAAGACCTACACCAAACTGGGCAGAAAGTTGCTCACCTACAGTACGTACACGACGGTTTGATAAGTGATCAATATCATCAATCTCTGCTTTTGCATTGATTAACTCAATCAGGTATTTTATAATGGTAATAATATCAAGCTTAGTAAGCACCTGCTTATCCATCTCGATATCAAGACCTAATTTCTTATTCATTCTATAACGACCTACTTCACCTAAGTTGTAACGCTGGTCTGAGAAGAATAACTTATCTATAATACCACGTGCAGTTTCCTCATCTGGCGGTTCTGCATTACGTAATTGTCTATAGATATGCTCAACAGCTTCTTTTTCAGAGTTTGTTGGATCCTTCTGTAATGTGTTATGGATAATCGCATAATCTGCTTGCTGATTATCTTCTTTGTGAAGTAAAACAGTTTTTGCTCCTGCCTCAAGAATTTCTTCTACGTGCTCTTTTTCAAGAACTGTATCACGGTCAAGTACTATCTCATTACGCTCGATAGAAACTACTTCACCTGTATCTTCATCAACAAAATCTTCGTGCCAAGTGTTAAGAACACGCGCAGCAAGTTTGCGACCAAGATATTTTTTTAGCCCTGTTTTAGATACTTTAACTTCTTCTGCAAGATCAAATATCTCAAGGATATCTTTATCTCTTTCAAAACCGATAGCACGGAAAAGTGTAGTAACAGGTAATTTCTTTTTACGATCAATGTAAGCGTACATAACGCTATTAATATCTGTCGCAAATTCTATCCACGAACCTTTAAAAGGAATTACACGTGCAGAATATAATTTTGTTCCATTTGCGTGGAACGACTGTCCAAAGAATACTCCAGGAGAACGGTGTAATTGAGAAACAACAACACGCTCTGCGCCATTGATCACAAATGTTCCGCTAGGAGTCATATATGGAATTGTACCTAGATATACATCTTGTACAATAGTTTCAAAATCCTCGTGCTCTTCGTCAGTACAGTATAATTTCAAACGTGCTTTTAAAGGCACACTATATGTAAGACCTCGCTCAATACACTCTTGTATAGAGTATCTTGGTGGGTCAACGAAATAATCTAAAAACTCGAGTACAAAGTTGTTACGAGTATCTGTAATTGGGAAGTTCTCGAGAAAAGTATTATAAAGACCCTCATCACCTCTCTCATCAGACTTTGTTTCCAGCTGGAAGAAATCTTGGAAAGACTTTACTTGAATATCCAAAAAGTCTGGATAATCAGGTCTATTCTTTACCGATGAGAAACTGATTCTTTCTCCTTGTTTTGCATCTTGCATCA
The DNA here is from genome assembly GCA_020628615.1 of Dokdonia sp. Lineage (GTDB taxonomy): Bacteria > Bacteroidota > Bacteroidia > Flavobacteriales > Flavobacteriaceae > Dokdonia. The sequence continues at coordinate 20,804 of JAHDEV010000009.1, read as the reverse complement.
TCAACGAACGGAATTTGATTAGAACTAAACTTGCCCCTTAGCAAGTCTAAAAAGATTTTATATTAACGACCAAAATCAAGAAAAAGTCGAGTTACATAAAAAAGGTAACTACTTTATACGACAAATGGTTTAGACCAAATTGCGCCTTTGACAGACACAACTAGTCTAAACCTTTATCTATTTATTATGGTAAGCTTACTTAAGCTCAACTTCTGCACCAGCTTCTTCTAACTGAGCTTTAAGTGCTTCTGCCTCATCTTTAGCAACACCTTCTTTAACTGGAGATGGAGCACCATCTACTAATCCTTTAGCGTCTTTAAGACCTAATCCAGTTAATTCTTTTACAAGCTTAACTACAGCAAGCTTAGAAGCTCCAGCAGCCTTAAGGATTACGTCAAATTCTGACTTCTCCTCAGCAGCATCTCCACCACCAGCTCCACCAGCAGCAACAGCTACAGCTGCAGCAGCAGGCTCGATACCATACTCATCTTTTAAAATAGTAGCTAACTCGTTTACTTCTTTTACTGTAAGGTTAACTAATTGTTCTGCGAAATCTTTTAAATCTGCCATTTTCTATCGTTTTTGAAAATTGTAATTGTTATATAATAAATAATAGTGCGTACTGCTTAACCTTCCTTTTCAGAAAGGGTTTTGATAATACCAGCAAGGGTTCCTCCACTTGACTTAAGAGCGCTAACAACGTTCTTAGCAGGCGATTGAAGTAATCCAATGATATCTCCAATAAGTTCTTCTCTTGATTTGATATTTACCAGGTTATCTAGTTGATCATCTCCAACATAGATAGCTTCTTCTATAAATGCTCCTTTTAATAAAGGCTTCTCAGATTTCTTACGAAACTCCTTAATTACCTTTGCTGGTGCATTTCCAGTCTCAGAAAACATAATTGCAGTGTTCCCTTTTAAAACTTCAGGAAGTTCTGCAAAATCTTTGTCTGATGCTTCCATTGCTTTTGCAAGCAAAGTGTTTTTAACTACAGATAAACTTACTCCTGCCTTGAAACAAGCACGACGTAAATTTGAAGTCGTCCCAGCATCTAGTCCAGAAATATCAGTAAGGTATATGTGAGCGTTCTCTCCTAACTGCGTAGTTAAATCTTGAATTACTATTGATTTTTCTTCTCTTGTCATAATCTAAAATTTAAACTAGTCAGTAGCAAAACGCTTAGTATCAACCTCTACAGAAGGGCTCATTGTGCTTGACATAAATATACTTTTTATGTAAACACCCTTTGCAGTTGTAGGCTTAAGCTTTACTAATGTTGTTATTAATTCTCTTGCGTTACCAGCGAGTTTTTCTGCATCAAAAGATGCCTTACCTACAGAGGCGTGGATGATACCAGTCTTATCAACTTTAAAGTCAATTTTACCAGCTTTCACATCAGAAACTGCTTTTGCAATATCCATAGTTACTGTACCTGTCTTTGGGTTAGGCATTAAACCACGTGGTCCTAAGACACGTCCTAAAGGTCCTAATTTACCCATTACACTAGGCATTGTGATTATAACGTCTACATCTGTCCAACCACCTTTGATTTTCTCAAGGTACTCATCAAGACCTACGTAGTCTGCTCCTGCTGCCTCAGCTTCTCCCGCTTTATCCGGAGTAACAAGAGCTAGCACTTTTACGTCTTTACCTGTTCCGTGAGGAAGAGTTACCACGCCACGTACCATCTGGTTTGCTTTACGAGGATCTACATTAAGACGTACAGCAATATCTACAGAAGGGTCAAAGTTTACGTTACTTACTTCTTTGATTAAAGCAGAAGCTTCAGCTAGATTGTAGGTTTGACCCGCTTCAATCTTAGACTGATTTTCTTTTTGCTTTTTTGTTAATTTTGCCATTATTGTTTTCTTTTTAAGCTGTTAAGCTGGTGCATCTCCACCTTTAACCGTTATACCCATTGAACGAGCTGTACCTGCTACCATTTTCATTGCACTTTCTACAGTGAATGCATTAAGGTCAGGCATTTTGTCCTCTGCAATTGCACGTACTTGATCCCAAGTAACTTTTGCAACCTTCTTACGGTTTGGTTCACCAGATCCACTCTTTACTTTAGCTGCTTCCAATAGTTGAACTGCTGCAGGAGGAGTCTTGATTACAAAATCAAAAGACTTATCCTTATATACAGTTATCGCAACAGGAAGTACTTTACCAGCTTTATCTTGAGTTCTAGCATTAAACTGCTTACAGAACTCCATAATATTTACGCCGGCAGCACCTAAAGCAGGTCCTACTGGTGGAGAAGGGTTTGCGGCACCTCCTCGTACTTGTAACTTTACAACCTTACTTACTTCTTTTGCCATTTCTAAAAATTTAAACTGATCTGTTCATAAAGTGGAAGCAATAGAACAAAATCCAAAATATATTAATGTAACAATTAATTTCTTATACCTTTTCAACTTGCATATAGCTAAGCTCTAATGGTGTTTTTCTTCCAAAAATTTTCACCATCACCTCAAGCTTACGCTTCTCCTCATTTACTTTTTCAACAGTTCCATTAAAACCATTAAAAGGACCATCTATAACCTTGATAGTCTCACCTATAGTAAATGGTATTGCAACGCTGTCTTGTTTAACAGCAAGCTCATCAACCTTACCTAACATACGGTTTACCTCTGCCTTTCTTAACGGCACAGGATCACCACCCTTTACTTCTCCTAAAAATCCTATAACACCATTAATAGACTTAATGATGTGAGGTATTTCTCCAGCTAGATTTGCTTTAACCATTATGTAACCCGGAAAATAAACACGTTCTTTATTTACTTTCTTACCGTTACGTATTTGAATAACCTTTTCTGTAGGTACTAAAACCTCCTCAATGTTATCCTCTAGACTTAATCGTGAAATTTCTTGCTCGATATATGCCTTAACCTTATTCTCTTGACCACTAACGGCCCTTACCACATACCACTGCTTGGTGCTGTTTGCTTTAGCCATATCGTCTTAATTAATTTGTTCCTACTATTTTATCAAAGTATAACTTAATTACATTGCTAAAAACAGTATCAACACCCCATATAGCCAAAGAAAATAGTATCGAAAACACAGCTACTACAACCATAAGACGCTGAGCCTCTGGAAGTGGTGTCCACGTTACGTGATTTTTCAATTCGTTATATGATTCTTGAACGTAATTAATTAATCCAGCCATAATAGTTATATCGTTTTAGAAGTAGATAAGATATCTAATAACCTTCTAGTAAATTCCAAAATTCAAATAAGCAACACACATTGTGTAATTACTCATAAATTGCACGGGTTGAGAGACTCGAACTCACGACACCTGGTTTTGGAGACCAGTGCTCTACCAACTGAGCTAAACCCGTATCCGTAGGACTAACCTACATAAGATAAATTTTTACGCTTTCGCGAAAGCACAAAAACCTTCTCTTTAACAAAAGTCAAGGCGTTCTGAAAAACAGAACACCTTTACTTTTATTTATTATCTAGATAAAATTAATCTAAAATCTCAGTAACCTGACCAGCACCTACAGTTCTACCACCTTCACGTACTGCAAAACGAAGTCCGATGTTAAGTGCGATAGGCTGGATAAGCTCAACAGTAATAGTTAAGTTATCACCAGGCATTACCATCTCAACTCCATCAGGAAGACCGATGTTACCAGTTACGTCTGTTGTACGTACGTAAAACTGTGGACGGTAGTTATTATGGAATGGAGTGTGACGTCCACCTTCTTCTTTCTTAAGGATATAAACCTCTGCTTTAAACTTAGCGTGTGGTGTTACAGATCCTGGCTTAACAATTACCATACCTCTAGAGATTTGAGACTTCTCAATACCTCTTAATAGGATACCAGCGTTATCTCCAGCCTCACCTCTATCAAGGATCTGACGGAACATCTCAATACCAGTAATAGTAGATGTAAGTTTTTCTGCACCCATACCGATGATCTCAACAGGATCTCCAGTGTTTGCAATACCAGTTTCGATACGACCTGTAGCAACAGTTCCACGACCAGTAATAGAGAATACATCCTCTATAGGCATTAGGAAGTCTTTTTCAGTCTCACGTAATGGCTCTTCAATCCAAGCATCAACAGCAGCCATAAGCTCTAATACTGTATCAACCCATTTTTGCTCACCGTTTAACGCTCCAAGTGCAGAACCAGCTACAACAGGACCATTATCTCCATCATACTCGTAGAAAGAAAGAAGATCTCTAATCTCCATCTCTACAAGCTCAAGAAGCTCCTCATCATCAACCATATCTACTTTATTCATAAATACAACGATACGTGGAATACCCACCTGACGACCAAGAAGGATGTGCTCACGAGTTTGTGGCATAGGACCATCTGTAGCAGCAACTACAAGAATAGCACCATCCATTTGAGCAGCACCAGTTACCATATTCTTTACGTAATCGGCGTGACCTGGACAGTCAACGTGTGCGTAGTGACGGTTTTCAGTCGCATACTCAACGTGTGAAGAGTTAATTGTTATACCTCTTTCTTTTTCCTCAGGAGCATTATCAATTTGATCAAAAGCAGAAGCTTCTGAATAACCCGCATCTGCCAATACTTTTGTAATCGCAGCTGTTAAAGTTGTTTTACCGTGATCTACGTGTCCGATAGTTCCAACATTTAAATGGGGTTTCGAACGATCGTATGTTTCCTTTGCCATAATGTAATTATTTAATCTTAGTTATTATTAGTGTACTAGTTTACTATTGATCGAGTACCTTCTCATTTAAACACGAAAAGTGAGTGCGACCAGCACTCATTGTTATTATTTCTTTTTGAGCCAACGACGGGAATTGAACCCGTGGCCTCTTCCTTACCAAGGAAACGCTCTACCCCTGAGCTACGTCGGCGGATTTTTTTTACGCTTTCGCGAAAGCTCAACACCTCAAAGGCATTTAGAGCGGGAGACCAGGTTCGAACTGGCGACATTCAGCTTGGAAGGCTGACGCTCTACCAACTGAGCTACTCCCGCGTTTATAAACTCACTTTATATATGAATACAAAGTGAGATTAAAGGTGTGGGGAGAGCAGGATTCGAACCTGCGAAGTTAAAAACAACTGAGTTACAGTCAGTCCTCGTTGGCCGCTTGAGTATCTCCCCATTGTATTATCAAAATTCAGTGCGCAAAACTACGTATTAATTTTGAATAATAAAACAATATTTTAAAGAACTTTTTAACCTTTTTATTTTAGTTAAAAAAGAGCCGATGGAGGGACTCGAACCCACGACCTGCTGATTACAAATCAGCTGCTCTAGCCAGCTGAGCTACATCGGCTTTTTACTTACTCACACTTCCCAAAAGAAGCATAAAAAAGTCCGCTATTTCTAACGGACTGCAAATGTAGGTAATTTTTATCCCTACCCAAACTTTTTTTGAAAAAAAATTTACATCACACGAGATCTTATTTTTTCTTTTCTTTTTAAAAGTATTCTTTCCATAGACTGAACACACACATCTGTAGCCTCTTCGAAAGATTTTGCCATCTTTTTAACTATAAATTCGTCACCAGGCACACTTACTAATAATTCTACAATTTTATTATTTGGCCTCTCATTTGGCTCTAGCTTTAGATAAACATCGGTATGAATAATCTTATCATAAAAATGTTCCAATTTTCCGACTTTCTTCTTTATAAAATTTGTGAGTTTAACATCTGCATCAAACTTTGGAGCTTCTACAGTTACTTTCATAAGAATATGGTTTAATTGGTTAACACATAAAACATCCTCTTGATGTTTTATATTTTAAACGTAGTTTCCTACTTCTTAGTACGAGGATGCGCTTTTGAGTACACATCTTTAAGAGCCTTTATACTATTATGTGTATATACCTGTGTAGAGGCTAGACTCGCGTGACCCAAAAGCTCTTTTACAACGTTTAAATCTGCTCCTTGATTGAGAAGATGAGTCGCAAAAGAATGCCTTAATATATGCGGACTTGTCTTAAACTTATCAGAAGCCTCACTAAAATAGCGATTTATAATTCTGTACACAAGTGTGTTATACACTTTTAACCCTTTTAAAGTTACAAGTAAAGGTTCATTATTACTAGACCGAGCAACTTGTGCTCGCTCAATCATATATCTCTCTAGCGTTGTTACTACTCCCGGCAGCAATGGTATAAAACGTTCTTTATCTCTTTTACCTTTTACTTTAAGTATTCTTTGAGAAAAATCTACACTACCTATAGTTAAATCAATAAGCTCCGCCCTTCTCATCCCGGTACCATATAATAATTCTACTATAAGAAGATCACGCAGTGAAGTAAAGTCTTGGGATTCTCTTAATTCATTAAGAACAACAGCTACTTCTTTCTCAGAAAATGGGATTTGCACTCGTTTTGAAATTTTAAGCGATTTGTGTTTTACGAGCGGCGATACTGAAATATCACCCGTTTTAAGTAAAAACTTATAATATGATTTGAGAGAAGAAACCTTTCTATTTACACTCTGACTAGACAGCCCTGCATCAACCAGCGATACAATCCAGGCTCTTATCTGAGCATAAGCCACCTTAACTGGATCTCTTTCTCCATAATTATTTTCTAAAAAGACAAAAAAACTTGTAACATCCTTCTTATAAGCAAGCACCGTATGCTTACTATAATTTTTCTCAAGATTGAGATATTCTAAGAATGGTTTAAGTAACATTATAAAAACAATATAAACACCCGATTAAATTTTAGACAATAAAAAAACCGTTGTACTGTAAAGATACACTTTACAACACAACGGTTATATATGATTGAGAGAGGATGAGTCTCCCTGTTAATCCAGATCACGCTATACGTGACGACGGATTAATAAATACTAGATATTCTCTGCATCTCTCATTCCTTGAATGTATGATGCTTTTTGAATCTCACGTCTTCTTACTACAGAAGGCTTTGTAAACTGCTTGCGCTCTCTAAGATTACGCATAGTCTTTGTGCGATCAAATTTACGCTTAAAACGTTTAAGCGCTCTATCTATATTTTCTCCGTCTTTTACTGGTATAATTAACATAGTGGGACCTCCTTTCTTTAAATTCTTATTCGGTTTTCAGACTGCAAAGATACGCTTAAAAAGTAATCCCGCAACAGTAACCTTTATTTTTTTGAAATTTCTTCAGTTTTAGGCTTATAAGTCTTCTTATCGATAACCATTTTTGCAATGATTTCTCGTAAGATTTCAGATGTTCCTCCACCTATTGGACCCAAGCGACTATCACGTAACATACGTGCTAGCGGGTATTCTTCCATATAACCGTAACCTCCTAACATCTGTAAACAATCATAGATTACCTCATCTGCAATTTTTGTTGCCGTAAGCTTAGACATTGTCGCTTCCTTTACTACATACTCACCATTACCTAGACGATGAGCCACTGTATAATTAAAAGCTTTAGACATCTCCACCTCTGCTGTGCGCTCTGCAAGCTTATGACGTAGTGCCTGAAACTTATCTATTGTTACTCCAAAAGCGGTACGCTCTTTCATATAGCCTAGCGCATACTCTATAGCATACTCTGCTCTAGCGTGTGCATTAATACCCATAATTAAACGCTCTGATGCAAAGTGCTGCATTATATACCCAAAACCAGCATTCTCTTCCCCCATTAAATTTTCGGCAGGAACTTTTACGTTATCAAAAGAAATCTCACCAGTGTCTGATGCTCTCCAACCTAGTTTATCAAGTTTTGTAGCATTAATACCTGGCATATCTCTATCCAAAAGGAAAATACTCATTCCCTTACCTCCTAGCTCTGGTGCTGTCTTTGCAGCAACCACCAGATAGTCTGAGTAAACACCATTTGTAATAAAGGTTTTTGAGCCATTAATAATATAGTGATCACCTTCTTTTACTGCCGTTGTGCGCATACCCGCAACATCACTTCCCCCAAAAGGTTCTGTAATACATAGACATCCTATTTTATCACCGGCAATACTTGGTGCTAGATATTCAGATTTTATTCTAGTATCGCCCTCCGCATTAAGGTGCGTCATCGCAAGGTAAGCGTGTGCCCATATAGCAGCAGCAAACCCTCCACTATTTATTCTTTGCAATTCTTCAAGAAGAATTACAGTGTAGAAAAAATCAAGGTTCATCCCTCCATACTCTTCTGGATAAGCAATCCCGAAGAATCCCATATCTCCAAATTTCTTCCAGATAAAACGTTCTATCTGTCCAGTTTCTTCCCATTTATCAAGATGTGGAACTACTTCTTTTTGAAGAAAATCTTTTAAGCTTTCGCGAAAGAGGTTATGCTCCTCTGTAAAATACATATCTGTCATATTCTTATTTTTATCCCTGCTTACTGAAGATATCGCAGGTAATCATAGCACATTTTAATTTATTTGTAAATATAACGCTATTATGTCATATTTGAAGTCTGTCATACCCTCCAAATCTTTCAATTCTTCTAGTGAGTTAATTCCCTCTCTAAGCGTACGATAGTCTACTATTTCTTTTGCCAAGTCAAAATTAAGCAATGGAACGGTAGAAAGGTCTGATGCTGTCGCGGTATTTACGTTTACAAAACGTATTTCTGGCTTATTTTTTACAGTATAATGATTAAGCACAAGCCTCTTTACAGATTTATCTACACCATAGACACTGTAAATTTGAAAATCTACTTGATAACCACCCACCTTATCACGATGTCGTATAATAGCAGTAGCAGCATTCTCATCTACCCCCTCTATTGCGAGTAAATCTTCATAAGTTAAGCTATTAAGCATTCCCTTCTCTTCCGCGGTTTTCCATTTCTTTTTGTACGTATCCTTCTTTTTGGGAGACTTGCGCTGTTCTTCTAACCACTTAGGCCATTTGAAATAAGGAGAAATCTGTGCTAGTAAAGAATCTGAAACTTTTGATACTTGCTGAAACTCTGCTGTGGAGTTAAACCATTTTCCGCTTTCGCGAAAGCGTACTACCCTATCTATCTGTTCTGTACTCATCCCGAGTTTATACCCATTATAATCTGTGAGTAATGTAGGGTTAAAAGGATAAATTTTAGGCTTTCTTCTTTCTAGCTCAATTGCTTTAAGCGAGTCTAATTCTTTTTGAAAAGCGAGGACACGAGCGTCTTCTTGCGGTTGCGCAGCGGGTGAATCTTTAAGACTTTTACTAACCGCAATAACACCTAGACACGCAAGACAAAGTATGGCAAAAAACAAAATCCCATTTCGCTTACGTCTGTCGTAAACAAAATGGGATTTAAATAGTCTCATTTTATATGATCTTAGTCTATAGCTTGCTCCTTAAGCTTTATAGCATCAAGGTATCTTTTAAGCTGCTTTTTCACCACTGGGAATAAGAAGAACAGACCTACCATATTAGGAAATACCATTGCAAATATCATTGCATCTGAGAATGCCCAGATTGAATTCATACTTGCAGAAGCTCCTACCACTACAAAGGTTAAGAATAATATTTTATATACAAGATCTGCTACTTTACCACGCCCGAAAAGGAATTTCCAAGATTGTAACCCGTAGTAAGACCAAGAAATCATAGTTGACACTGCAAATAGTACAACTGCTATTGTCAAGAACACGTTAGAGTAAGGAATATATTCTGCAAATGCCTTAGAGGTAATACCTGCTCCCTCAAAAGATTCTCCACCTATTAATACTGCACCAGAACCATCACCACCGTACTCAAAGAATCCTCCAAAGTTGAATATAATGATTACTAATGCTGTCATAGAACAGATAAGAACTGTATCGATAAACGGTTCTAGCAATGCTACTAGACCTTCACTTGCAGAGTATTTTGTACGTACTGCAGAGTGAGCAATAGATGCAGAACCTGCACCAGCCTCATTTGAAAAGGCAGCTCTTTTAAATCCAACTAGTAATACACCTATAAAACCACCCACGCCGATTGCTGTAGGGTTAAACGCTTCTTGCACAATAAGTGCTACTGCGTCGTCTATAAGACTAAAATTACTAAAGATGATGTATAAACAAGCAAGCACATACATAATCGCCATAAATGGCACTACCTTCTCAGTTACCTGAGCAATACGCTTTATACCACCTATGATGATAATACCTACTATAATCGCAAGAACAATACCTACTATAAAACCAGAGGCTGCACTTGTCATATTAAACATTTCTTTAAGTACAATAGTTGCTTGGTTAGATTGTGCAGCGTTACCTCCACCGAAAGATCCACCTATACAGAATATTGCAAAAATTACAGCTGCTACTTTACCTAGCGTCGCAAATCCTTTTGCTTTAAGTCCTTTAGTAAGGTAATACATAGGTCCTCCGTATACGGTACCATCTTCACCTACATCTCTATATTGTACACCTAGGGTACACTCTACAAATTTTGTAGACATCCCCAGTAAACCACAAACTATCATCCAGAATGTTGCACCTGGTCCTCCTAATGCAATTGCAAGAGCTACACCGGCAATGTTACCGTTACCTACGGTACCAGAGACTGCTGTTGCCAGTGCTTGAAAGTGAGACACCTCACCATCTGAACTTTCATCACGTATTGTGTCTACAATGTCACCATCTACAGCGAGGTCGTCATCTATTTTTTCAATATGATCTTCAATATCTACTTTAGTAAGATCTTGCCCTTGAGCGATACCATCTTCTCCATAAAGCTCTGCTGCCCCGTGCTTTTCAATATCTTCATATTTACCACGTACTGTCTGGATAGCTCGCCAGAAATATCTGATGTTAGGAAAACCAAAGTAAATTGTAAAAAATGCTGCACTTGCTACAAGAAGTATTAGTACAAACGGTGTACCTCCTACTTCAAAAAATACGATAGCAGAAAAGAAATCTGAAACAGGCTGGAATGCTTGATCAATTTTTTGATCAATTCCTACTGCTTGATTGTTTTGTGCAAATGAAATTAATGGAATAAAAGCTGATAAAATGAATAGAAGATATTTCTTCATCATATGTAAGTGTTTGGTTATAATAAAAATTCAGCTAGCAATATCTAAAAAAATGCCCCTTATTCAAAGGAAAGTATCTTAAAATCCTACACATTTACTAAATACCGAAAGTAGCGTGTAGCTTTTTGATTTGTTCTGGCCTTCCTATAACGATGAGTTTAGACTCTTTTTCTATTTTCATATCTGCCTCAGGATTAACAATGTACTTACCAGATGGAGATCTATAACCTATAATAGTACACCCAGTTCTGTACCGTAAATTAATTTCTTTAATAGTCGCTTCTTCACCATCTAGACACACTTGACTAAAGCCTATTTCCTCTACATTTATACTATCCTCCTCACCCACTACAGATAAGTTGTCTAAAAATTCAATAAGATCTGGAACAACCACCAGTGATGCCATATGGTCACCACCTATACGATCTGGCATAATCACATTATCTGCTCCAGCAAGTTTGAGCTTTTTTTGTGAAGTTTCTGCGGTGGCTCTACTTATAATTTTTAATTTACTATTAAGTTGTCTCGCACTTAGTACAATAAAGAGATTATCTGCATCTTCAGGCAATGCGCATAATAATGCAGATGCTCTATCTATACCTGCTTTTTCAAGAATTTCATCTTCATTTGCATTACCATTTACAAAATGAATATTTTTATCAGACTCATATTTTTCTATAATCTCTGTATCCATTTCAATCACTACAAACTGCTTGTTGTATGCCATTAATTTTTGGACAGCCTCTTGACCATTACGGCCATAACCACATACTATAATGTGATCATTCATTTTATCAATTTCTTGTTGCACCTTTCTATGTATTAAATCATTATAAGAACTCCTGCTCAATATATACTCAGAGATTACGGTAATGGCAAAACCTACAATCACCACACTAAGTAATATGAGTATTATAGTAAAAACCTTTGCCTCTGGAGTGAGTGGCACCACTTCTCCAAAACCTACCGTGGTAATGGTTATAACCGTCATATACATAGCGTCTACCCAACTATAGTCTGCAATAAACCTATACCCTAGCACACCTATGGTTAAGGTAATTACAAGAAGTATAACAGCTAGATAAATCTTATGTTTAAATAGAGAGAATAGTCTCATAAATCAAAAACAGAGGTTCGTTTTGTGTAAATGAGATCTTTAAGTTTGAGCCAGAAGGCTACGGTTAGATACAATGCAAAACCTGCTCCCAGCGTTGCAAAAGACACGTAAATAAAAAAAAGACGCACACTCTTTGCTCGCATACCTAACCTATCTGCAAGCCTGGACGAAACATAAAAGCCACGTTTTTCAAAATAGTGTCGTATGTTATATACAAATTTTAGCATCGTGATATTTTCAAAAACTATAGTGACAAAAAAAAGTGGATGTGGTTGGGGTGTTTTTTTTGTTACGCTTTCGCGAAAGCGTAATTATACACATCCCGTTACAAATAACTAGTTTGCAACCTCGCTCATAAACTTAATTCTATATAGACGAAGCTCCTCATCTTCATAATCACCATCAAATTCCTCCATAGCAACATCTATCTTATCTGTCTCTGCTTCCATAAAGTAATCGTGTAACTCTTCTTGTTGATCTTCATCAAGTATGTCATTAATCCAGTAGTCTATATTGAGTCTAGTACCACTAAAGACGATGGCCTCCATCTCTTTTATGAAGTCTGCCATTTCCTTGCCCTTTGCAGAAGCAAGATCATCAAGTGGTAGTTTACGGTCTACATTTTGTATGATATAAAGCTTAAGACCACTGTTTGCTCCTGTACTTTTTACTACCAGATCATCTGGACGAAGAATATCATTTTCATCTACATAAGCCTTTATAAGGCTAACAAAGTCCTTACCGTACTTTTTTGCTTTTCCGTCTCCTACACCGTGCACGTTACCAAGCTCTTGTATCGTGATAGGATACTTGATCGCCATATCTTGCAAAGATGGATCTTGAAAAACTACAAATGGTGGTACGTCTAGCTTTTTTGCAACCTTCTTACGAAGATCTTTGAGCATTTCCATAAGTTTCTTATCTGCTCCCCCTTGCTTTTGAGATGAGATAATAGCATTATCTACATCTGCCCCAAAGGTATGATCATCTGTCATCATAAATGAAGATGGTTCTTCTATGAAGGATAGACCTTTAGGTGTCATTTTTATCACACCATAAGTCTCTATGTCTTTTTTAATATAACCTGCAACAATAGCTTGTCTTAATAATGCAAACCAATATTCTTTTTTCTGGTCTTTACCTATACCAAAGAATGATTGTTTGTGTGTTTTATGAGAGGTGATGATTGCGTTTTCCTTTCCTCGCAATGCAAAGACTACTTCTTTACTCTTATAAATTTCTTTTGTATCTCTTATAACAGTAAGTACTTTTACAAGCTCATCTTTTGCCTCGTGCTTCTTCTTTGGGTTGCGCATATTATCATCCAGCATCCCACCTTCTCCAGTAGCGTTATCAAATTCTTCACCAAAATAATGAAGAATAAACTTTCTTCGAGAAATACTCGTCTCTGCAAATGCGACTACTTCTTGCAATAGTGCGTGACCTATCTCCTGCTCTGCAACAGGCTTACCACTCATAAACTTCTCAAGCTTCTCAATATCCTTATAGGCATAAAAAGCGAGGCAATGGCCCTCGCCTCCGTCGCGACCAGCACGACCTGTTTCTTGATAATAGCTCTCAATGCTTTTAGGTATATCGTGGTGAATCACAAAGCGCACATCTGGCTTATCTATACCCATACCAAAGGCTATGGTTGCAACCACAACATCTACATCTTCCATTAAGAACATATCTTGATGCCTTGCCCTTGTTTTTGCATCTAGACCTGCGTGATAAGGCACTGCTTTGAGACCATTAACTTGTAAAGTTTGTGCAAGCTCTTCTACTCGTTTACGTGCAAGGCAATAAATTATACCGCTCTTACCTTCATTTTGTTTTACAAAACGAATGATATCTGCATCTACTTGTGCTGTTTTAGGGCGTACTTCATAATAAAGATTAGGCCTATTAAAGGAAGCTTTAAAAGTATTTGCGTCTGTTATCCCTAAGTTTTTAAGAATATCTTCTTGTACTTTTGGTGTGGCAGTAGCTGTAACAGCTATGATGGGAATATTATCACCTATTCTCCCTATAATCTTTCTAAGGTTTCTATACTCAGGTCTAAAGTCGTGACCCCACTCTGAGATACAGTGTGCCTCGTCTATAGCCAGAAAAGATATTTTCTGCTCGCGTAAGAACTCTACATTTTCTTCTTTTGTAAGTGATTCTGGAGCAACATATAGCAGTTTTGTAACACCTCTTGCTATATCCTCTTTAACCGTTTTAATCTCTCCTTTGGTAAGAGAGCTATTTAAAACGTGAGCAATACCGTCTTCTTGTGAGATGCCACGCAAGGCATCTACTTGATTCTTCATAAGAGCTATAAGAGGAGATACCACAATAGCGGTTCCCTCTGCTATAAGAGCTGGCAGTTGGTAACAGAGTGATTTACCACCACCTGTAGGCATTATAACAAAGGTGTGATTTCCACCTACAATGCTTTTAATTACCTCTTCCTGCAAACCCTTAAACTGACCAAAGCCAAAATATTTCTTAAGTTCTTTGTGTAAGTCTATTTGTTCTGTCTTCATCTATTCAAATGCATTTTTACATACCTTTGTGTTTTCTAAAGATAGTAATTTCCCCACGTTAAACAAATCATAACAAAACCAAGTTTTGAACATTACTCAGCAAATCATTGCTAGCGCACAGAAAACCATTAACATAGAGCAAGCCGCCATTGCAAATCTATCGTCTCTCATAGATGAAGAATTTGCTCAAGCAGTGCAAGCTATTTACTCATCTAAGGGTAGAGTTGTTATTACAGGTATAGGTAAAAGCGCCATTATAGCTCAAAAAATAGTTGCAACACTTAACAGTACAGGTACTCCTGCACTATTTATGCACGCGGCAGATGCGATACACGGCGACCTAGGGAGTATACTTATAGATGATATTGTTATATGTATCTCAAAGAGCGGTACAACCCCAGAGATTAAAGCCTTAGTCCCACTTATTAAAAAAACTGAGAATACGCTCATTGCAATTACCTCAAATAAAACTTCATTTTTAGGCAATGAGGCAGACTATGTTTTGCACGCCTTTGTAAAAGAAGAGGCTTGCCCTAATAACCTTGCTCCTACTACAAGCACCACTGCACAGCTCGTTATAGGTGATGCAGTTGCTGTAGCATTACTAGACCTGAGAGGTTTTACAGAAAAAGACTTTGCAAAGTATCACCCAGGAGGTGCGTTAGGCAAGCGATTATATCTTACAGTGCAAGATATATGTGCCACACACCAAAACCCTGCCGTAACACCAGATGCAAGTATTAAAGAGGTTATCGTCGAAATCTCTAAAAAAAGATTAGGTGTAACCGCTGTCGTCTTAAATGGGGCTATCCAAGGAATAATCACAGATGGAGACTTGCGTAGAATGCTTGCAAAAAACGACTCACTAGAAGGGCTTACAGCACAACAGATTATGAGCGAAAATCCAAAAACTGTAAATCACACAGCTATGGCAATCGCTGCAAAAGATATTCTAGAAGAACATAACATAAGCCAGCTACTGGTAGTAAAAAATGGTAATTATGCTGGCGTTGTGCATATACACGACCTCATAAAAGAAGGAATCGCATAATGGCAAAAAAAGAAAAAAAACATCCAGATGAGATGTCCTTTCTGGATCATCTTGAAGAATTAAGATGGCATTTAATAAGAGCAACCCTAGCAGTAGTTATCATAGGTGTAGTTGCTTTTATTTTTAAGGGAACACTTTTTAAAATCATCTTTGGGCCACAAAGTCCTGACTTTATTTCATATGATATACTTTGTGAGATATCACGCTTCTTTGGGGCAGAAAAAGGATGTATTGCAGATGGTGATATGGATTTTATAATACAGAGTAGAAAAGTTGCTGGGCAGTTTAGCGCAGCTATATGGACCTCTATTATGGCGGGTGTTGTGATAGGTTTTCCATACATACTTTATGAATTTTGGAAGTTTATCTCACCAGGCCTGTATGAGAATGAGCGTAAATCTAGTAAAGGTTTTATAGTAGTTGCCTCATTGCTTTTCTTTATGGGAGCAGCATTTGGATACTTTGTAGTAGCACCACTTTCTATAAACTTTCTTGCCACTTTTAAAATATCTGAAGCCGTTCAAAATGAATTTGACATAGACTCATTTATAGGCCTCGTGCGTGCATCTGTACTCGCCTCTGGCTTTATATTTGAGCTACCTATTATTATGTATTTTTTAACTAAAATAGGCCTAGTTACACCAGAATTTTTAAAGAAAAACAGAAAGTATGCGCTTGTAATTGTATTAATTTTGGCGGCCATAATCACACCACCAGATATATCAACACAAGTCATTGTTGCTATACCTATAATTATACTGTACGAGGTTAGTATTTTTATATCAAGAGGTGTAATAAGAAGAGAAAAACGCCGACTCAAAAAAGCCGGTCTCGCATAAGGAACAGGTAAAATTATTAATAATTAATCGTTGTACGCTTTCGCGAAAGCGTAAACCCCCACTTACATTATGAGTAACAATATAATAGACGACTTTAATAGCTATCGTTCAAAAATGAATGATAAAATACTCGCAGACAATAACAAAATTGTAAAGCGCATCTTTAATCTTGACACAAATGCCTTTACTGAAGGAGCTCTTGATAAAAAGACAAAAGAACTTTTAGGTCTTGTTGCCTCTACAGTGCTACGTTGTGATGACTGTGTAAAATATCACTTAGAAAGCTGCCACGATGAAGGCGTGACCAAAGAAGAGGTGATGGAAACACTTAGTATAGGTACTCTTGTAGGAGGAACTATAGTAATACCACACCTACGCCGTGCTTATGAGTACTGGGAAGCCCTAGATGAAAAGAAAGAAAATCAATAAGCATTTCTTTTTTGTTATAAAGATCTACAATGCTTGTTCCTAATGAGTGTTATAGGTCTTTAAAGTAAAGGCTGAAACAATACGTATATTTGTTATCTATGAAACTACGCGCAGAAAACTTAATGAAATCTTACAAAGGCCGAAAGGTTGTAAAAGGGATTTCTGTAGAGGTTAACCAGGGTGAAATTGTTGGGCTCTTAGGCCCTAATGGAGCTGGGAAGACTACGTCGTTTTATATGATTGTGGGTCTTGTAAAACCTAATGGCGGTAACATATACCTAGACCAGCAAGATATTACTAAATACCCTATGTATAAAAGAGCGCAAAACGGTATAGGCTACCTGGCGCAAGAAGCTTCTGTTTTTAGAAAACTAAGTATAGAAGATAATATACTAAGCGTTTTACAGCTTACTAAACTGTCTAAAAAAGAGCAACTTCATAAGATGGAGGAGCTTATAGAAGAGTTTAGCTTAGGGCATATACGTAAAAGTCGAGGTGACCTTCTATCTGGAGGAGAGCGTAGACGTACAGAAATTGCTAGAGCTCTGGCTACCTCACCATCTTTTATATTACTAGATGAGCCCTTTGCAGGTGTAGACCCCGTTGCTGTAGAAGATATACAGCGCATCGTTGCACAGCTCAAAAATAAAAACATAGGCATCCTTATCACAGATCACAATGTGCAAGAAACGCTGGCTATCACAGACCGCACTTACCTAATGTTTGAAGGAAGTATACTCAAACACGGAGAGCCAGAAGAACTCGCAGCAGATGAGATGGTGAGAAAAGTTTATCTAGGTCAGAATTTTGAACTAAGAAAAAAGAAGCTTTTTTAATTAAGGCTTACATACATTCTTATAATTAAGATCACTCTCTATACATCTTGTTATGAAATATACTTATACACTCATACTTGTAGTCCTATTTTCTGTTTTTTGTAAAGCACAAACACCTATTCCTTCTCAAGAGCAAGATACTCTGGGTATCTTAAAACTTGCTTTTTACGACACAAAGGTGATGCTTAAAGGTATAGGCCACGCATACACAGGCCCTCTGCGATGGAAAAAGGATGACTTTATTGTGGCAGGAGCCATTGTAGGTGGTACTGCACTCCTCTACTTTGTAGATGATGATGTAGAAAACTATTTTATAGATAGAAGAGAAGATATCCCTACAGTACTTGATGAAGCTGGAGAGCGACTGGGAAGCCCTCAAGTAGCTTATGGAATTACAGCCGGCACTTATCTTTTTGGGTTGTTTACAAAAAATGAAAAAGTACGCCGTACTGGTGCTTTAATGACCTCATCTGCAGTGACCGCTGGATTATTACAAACACTTCTTAAAGCATCAACAGGAAGAAGTAGACCTACTAATGGACAAGGTAAATTTAGCTTTAAACCTTATAGTGGCGAGGCCGGTTTTAGAGCATTCCCTTCTGGTCACACCATTCTTTCTGTAACAATGGCTCACGCAGTAGCAAAGCAATTTGATAATGTTTGGGTAAAAGTTGGTATTTATGCTATAGGCTCCATAGCTCCTTTACAAAGGTTATGGGGTGGAGCGCACTGGCTTACAGACGTAGCACTTAGTGCTGCACTCAGTATTGTGATAGTAGATTCTATAGATAACTATATGAACAAGGCAAATGTATATCCCGACGGCTCTAAGAAAAACAATAGCATTTCTTGGAAATTTAATGTAGGCTTAGGTCGCGCCGGGCTTACTGGTACTTTCTAGATTAACTTACTGGTAAATTTTCTTGCTTCTGTGCTTTTATAGTAAGCACAAGCATTACTACCCTGCTTATCACAAAGCATAGCAACCCAAAAACGGTACATAGCAAGGCCACTTTGAGCCCTCCTGCCATCATAGGCTGTGAGATGTTTCCATTTCCCTCTATAGCATCAAAGGCTGTAATAAGACCTATAGTAGACCCGAGAAGTCCCCACATAAGTGCAAAAAGACTGAGATGACCTATGAGTTCTATTGTATTTCTCACACGTTTTTTACCTACGAGTGCTAAAATACATAAGACTAGTACTGCAAGTAAAACAAGTAAAATAGGCACCATAAATAACGGTCCTCCTTCATTAATACGATCGATAATTTGTGACATAACTTTAGTTTTTATGATTTATGTGATGTAAATCTAGAGAGATTATACACTTCTTTATATTATTTGCGACGAGTGCCCACTTATACTTCTAATATAGCAATTTAAAATCCGTCAACGAATAACCACCAGCCTTCTTGGTTATTGACAGCTTATAAAGCGTTATTCATCTCAAAATAAATAAGGGCTATCATTTTTTTGTCATCTTTGTGAGATGCTAGCATCTTTGCTTAAAAAAACCATTTACTTCCCTATACATATTATACTATGGGTATTAGTATGGTTATTTTACATTTACTTTTTTAGCTATGCGGCAGATAATGATCAGTTTGTCATACACTTTGCAACTAGTCTCCTACCTATTACTATCGTAGTAACCTACATTATTGCTTATTATCTAATACCACGTTTCCTTCTCAAAAAGAGATATATTGTTTTTACTGCATACCTATTATACACTGTAGTAGGCTCACTGTTTTTAATAATTATCATCACCTTCATAAACTTTATCTTCTTATCTAATTATGATATGAAGCAAATGCCCTTGCTCACACGCAACTTTGTTTTTGTTTTTATACTCGTGTACCTCGTGGCTGGATTAGTCTCGCTGGCACAGCTACTCAAATACAACTACAAGGCATTACATCGCAATAGTGTATTAGAAAATAAAATACTAGAAGGGCAATTACTACTTAAAGAAAAGGAACTCCATTACCTTAAAGAGCAAATACACCCACACTTTTTATTTAACACACTTAATACGATTTATGGAGCAGCCCTAAAAGAATCTAAGCACACTCCTGACCTCATTCTTAAATTATCTAATCTACTCGATTACTCACTTAATCAAATAAAGAAAAAGACCGTTGCCATATCTGAAGAGACTGGATATATAGATTCTTATATAGGTCTTGAGCAGGTGCGTTTTAGAGAGTCTCTAAGTGTCACCTTTACAAAAAACATACAGAGAGATATTCAAGTCCCGCCTATGTTATTTATCGCGTTTGTAGAAAATGCTTTTAAACACGGAGGACCTATAGATGAATTTCTTATTATAAACATACATCTTGAGGTGGTAGATAAGCGATTACATTTTACCATAAAAAATACAGTAAAAGCTACTCAAAACAACACGCTTAATCACGGTCTTGGTCTTAAAAACAGTAAAAAAAGACTTGATGTGCTTTACCCACAGAAATACACACTCACGAGTGAGTTAAAAGACAACTGGTTTCACCTAGATGTAAACATTACATTAGATTAATGAGAACGTACAATGCAATCATAATAGACGACGAGCCTATGGCACGTGAAATTTTAGAAAGTCACCTTTCAAAAATTGAACAAATAAGCGTAATAGCCTCTTGTAAAAGTGCTGCTCAGGGTTTTAGCGCTCTAAGTGCTCACGATGCAGACCTTGTGTTTCTAGACATAAATATGCCAGAGGTGACAGGTCTTATGTTTGCCAGAGCAATACAAGGTAATACCAAGATTATTTTTACTACCGCTTACCGTGAGTATGCTATAGATGGATTTGATCTTCAAGCAGTAGACTACCTACTTAAACCTATCTCACTAGAAAGATTGATGAAGGCCCTACAAAAATTTTATAACGAAGTAGAAAAACCAGCACAAAAAACCATTACAGATACCTTTACCTTTTTTAGATCTGACCGCAAAATGGTGAAGGTAGACTTCAACAGTATTCTCTATATAGAGAGTCTAGGTGACTACCTAAAAATTCATACGCAAGATGAGATTCTTGTTACACGAGAGACACTATCATCTGCCATAGAAAAATTGCCCA
>JAHDEV010000141.1 GCA_020628615.1 Dokdonia sp. | reverse complement strand
TTTAGAGCCATTGGGGAAGGAACAAATGAAGCCATAGATCTTGATAAATTTGACAGGTATTATTACCATATGTTTTTATGGGATAATAAAGAAAACACCCTTGCCGGAGCATACAGAATGGGGCTAGGATCAAAAATTTATAAAGAATATGGAATTGACGGTTTTTACCTTCAAGACCTTTTTCGTTTTGAACCAGAGCTTCATAAAATGATGAGCGAGAGTATAGAGATGGGTCGTGCTTTTATCACAAAAGAGTATCAACAAAAGCCTATGCCACTCTTTCTATTATGGAAAGGGATTGTACACACCACACTACGTTTTCCAGAGCACAAATACCTCATAGGAGGTGTAAGTATCTCAAACCAGTTTTCTAACTTCTCTAAGTCACTTATGATTGAGTTTATGAAGTCACACTACTACGACCCATACATCGCTCAATACATTCGTCCTAAAAAAGAATGGAAAGTAAAACTTAAGGATGCAGATAAAGAATTTGTTTTTGACGAGAGCAAGGCAGATCTTAACAAGTTTGATAAGCTTATAGAAGAGGTTGAGCCAGGAGCTTTACGTCTCCCTGTTCTTATTAAAAAGTACATAAAACAAAATGCAAAGGTAGTAGCCTTTAACGTAGACCCGCTCTTCAACAATGCCATAGACGGCTTGATGTACATACGCATATCAGACCTTCCAGAAAGCACGGTAAAACCCGTTATGGAAGAGTTTCAAGCAGAGCTAGAAAAAAAGTACGGGCAACGCACCCCAGAAGAGGAATAGACCCGTACAAGAATCTCTATCTATATTCTGGATTTTCAAAATTCCATCTTGTCCCATCATCCCAATCACCTCTAGAATTACCATAAGCAGGATATCCACCCTGATCCTTTAGCATTTTTGCAAGATGCAATAAGTTATACGTCATAAAGGTGGTATTACGATTTGTAAAGTCATTATTTTTTGCACCACTCTCCTCGTCGTTATAACTAGGGCCAGGGCCCGCTTCACCTATCCAACCAGAATCTGCTTGAGGAGGAATACTGTAACCTATATGTTGTAAAGCATAGAGTGCACCCATAGCAACGTGCTTTATACCATCCTCATTACCAGTAATAATGCAACCACCCACTTTACCATAAAAATAGTATTGCCCTTTTTCATTGCGATTACCACTCTCTCCATATAAGCGCTCAATTAATTTTGTCGCTACAGAAGACTTTTCACCCAGCCATATAGGGCTACCTATTACAAGAATATCTGCTTCTTCTATTTTTTTAAAGATAGCTGGCCACTCATCTTTTTGTGCTCCGTGTTCTGTCATATCGTGATATACGCCGTAAGCAACGTCGTGATCTACAAACCGTAGATGCTCCACCGCTACTCCTTCAGATTTCATAATATCTATTGATACATCCATAAGAGCTCTAGTATGACTCATACGAGGAGATTTTTTGAGCGTGCAGTTAATGTATAAAGCTTTTAGTGCGGAGAAGTCGTTAGTATTTTTCATATGGTAGGTTTTGTCGTATAAGATACTCATTACTTACAAACCCATTGATACTGAATTTTTTAAACCCTAACCAAGACTCCATTCTAGAGAGCCTCCTATTTCGTCACACTACCTAAAACAACCCACTCCTTTTCTCAAGAAGCACATTGTCGTGCCATTTGCCATCTCTCATCGCTAACTTCTCACGTACACCCACTATTTTAAAACCACATTTTTGAAATAAGGCCATACTAGCTTCATTTTGAGCAAAAATTTTGGCTTGTAAAGTCCAGAATCCCGCTCGCTCACTTTCCTTTATTACGGCCATAAGTAATGCTCGCCCTACCCCTTTGCCTCTGGCGGTTTTAGAAATATATAAGGTAACCTCTACTACACCCTTATAAACTTCACGCGTAGAAAACCGGGTGAGCGCTACCCAACCTACAATCTCCTCCCCTTGAACTGCCACAAACCTACACGACTTCAAAAACTTGGCATCCCAGCTTACCCAGTCTGGCACCTGTGTTTCAAAAGTAGCCATACCCGTGTCCATACCCTCTTTATAAATTTGGGCGCAAGTAGTATAATCTTTTTGCAATAGTGGTCTTATGTTCACTTTATAAAAATTTACAGTACAAACTCACACTTAAAAGAAAGGCTATTATTTTACAGCTCTTACAATAGTTCTTATTTTTTCTAGTAAAGCAACAGTGTGTTTTTCTGAAGTAAAAGGATTCATAAACGTAGTACGCAGGTAGTACTCGCCGCGTAGTGTGGTTGCTACTATATAAAACTCCCCATCTTCTAAAAGGTCTCTTCTCACACGCTTATTTACTTCATTTATACTCTCTTTACTAGAGGGTTTATATCTAAAGCACACAATGTTTGACACCGGTTCCAAAGCGATTTCAAAATCTTTTTGAGCAGCTATAAGATTACTAAAATCTCTTGCCGCATCATAAAGCGTGGTTACAAAGTCGTCAAAAAACTGCAGGCCGTATGCATTTATAATTGCATAAAAACGCACACTCATCATACTTTTTGTACACTCAAAAGTGCGTTTTGCCATATTAAACCAGTCTGGATCATCGTTTTTTTCCCAGAGGTACTGTGCTTTTTGCTCAAAAGTGGCATAACTATCTGTACTATTTTTAAACACAACGGCTGTAGTGATGGCACTAGTTCCCATCATTTTATGACCATCTATAATTATAGAATCTGCGTTAAGGGCTCCATTAAGAAGGTGTTTATACTTTTTAGTAAATATGGCCGCACCGCCGTGTGCAGCATCTATATGAAACCATATTTTTTTTGCTTTCGCGAAAGCGTAAACCGCCTCCAAATCATCATACACTCCCGTACTCGTACTAGGCGCACTGCCTACAATGGCAATTATCTCAAATCCATTTTTTATTGCCGAAGTGTAATACGACTCTAAAGCATCTGTCTGTATCTGGTAATTATCATCTACAGGAACTTTTATGATACCATCACTCCCTAGTCCCATTATACGAGCGGCTCTGTCTACACAATAATGTGCCTCTTCTGAAACCATAATGGCTAGTTTCTTACTGTGACCTTCGTTCCACACATCATCTGTAGCCATAGCCCTGCGTGCGGCAAGAAGTGCTGTGAGGTTTGCAAGCGTGCCTCCAGAGGTGAGAAATCCATCTCCGTTTGTGTAGCCTATAGCCTTACAAAAGGTATCTATAACGAGACGCTCTATCGCTGTTGCAGCCGCTCCCATCTCATACACTGCCATCCCATTATTAAGTTGTGCGCTCAATAAGGTTGCAAGGGCAGACACAGGCACTGTGGGCGCAACTTGATGACCGATATATTTGGGGTGATGCGTGTGTATAGATCGCTCTAGTACTTCTTTAAAAAAGTCTGAAGTACTATGTGGTGTTGAGAGAAATTGTTGCCAAAATGCATACTCATCTTCTGGCTCTGTCCATCTCAACACTTTATCTGAACCACCAGTTGTTGTGGTATGTAGATAGTCTGCTAGCAAACTAACCAGTTGCTCTCCTTCACTTTTAAAGAGTGCACTATCATAGGCTTTATGCAGTAGTGGTGTGCTCATTACTTATCTGCCATTTTTGATTTTGTAAGCTCAAAAAAGTCATTAAACAAGGTCTGTAGTTGTCCCCATTTACGAGCATCAATACTATAATATTGTGCCTTCCCTTTAAACTGACTCTTTAAAACTCCGGTTCTCTTTATAACCTGCAGGTGCTGAGAGGTTGTAGGTTGTGATAGTCGTATCTTATCTGATATATCTTGACACAAACAGCCGTCACAATCTCCTATATATTCTATAATGGCCACTCTAGCAGGATTAGAAAGAATCTTTGCAACATCTGCAATTTGATTTGCTCTCATAGAGTGTATATGCCTCTTTGTAACTCCCATAATACGTTTTATTTGAATATGTAATATCGCAATATTACATTAAAATAAAAAATAAAAAAAGCCCAGTTTTACACTGAGCTTTTTAATTATACTAGAACCAAGGTTTTCTACCCGCTTGGTAAGTGTTATAAAATTCTTCGTCAGATTTTGTGAGGTAAATGATCCCTTCTATAAGTCCTACTAGGCCTACAGCCCAAACGAGAAGTACACCTATACCTACACAAGAAAGCACTATGCCCACAACACTTAGTACAAGCATTATGATACCCTCTTTCTGGTATCCTAATATAAATTTATGCACTCCAAATGCTCCAAGAAAAATGGCTAAAATTCCTGCAAGTACTTTTTTACTTTCTGTACTTCCTGTCACTTTATTCCATTCTTCTTTTGCGCTTTGGCTAAACTCTTTTGCTGTTTCCTTAGCATCTTCGGCAAAGTCATTTACAGCTTCTTTTGCCTCGTCTGCCATACGCTTGCCATCGTTTTCGGGCTTATCGCCTGGTATTTTGTTGTCTTCTGTACTCATATTATTGGTTATTAGTTTGTTGCCTTTAAAACTACAAAAAAGATGAACGTGATTATCGTGCTAATTATCTTTTTCAAAAACACTGTCTATAGGCTCCCAGAGTTCGA
This sequence comes from Dokdonia sp., assembly GCA_020628615.1. Classification (GTDB taxonomy): domain Bacteria; phylum Bacteroidota; class Bacteroidia; order Flavobacteriales; family Flavobacteriaceae; genus Dokdonia. The sequence goes on along the minus strand of JAHDEV010000141.1, from coordinate 613 downwards.
TTTTATTTCCTTCTGGATCTAGTATCCACCCAAATTTACCATAGCTATACTCCTCTACCTCTCCTACTATAGTAACACCTTCTTCCTTAAGTACTTTAAGTAACTCTATGAGATTATCTACCCTAAAATTAAACATAAACTGTTTCTTGCTGGGAGAGAAGTATTCTGTATCCGCATTCATAGGGCTCCATTGGGTAGAGCACTTATTACCATTTTCATCACGCCACCAGAAGGTCCAGCCGTATTGATCTGTAGGGATACCTAAATGCTTTTTATACCAGCTTTTTTGAGCATCTGGATCTTCACTCTTAAAAAACATCCCTCCTATGCCTGTTACTCTTTTCATAATTAAAGTATTATCGTATGGTGAACTATTTTTTCTTTAAAATCACAGCGGCAAGTAAGCTCACCACAAAACCAAGCATAAACGTCATTACAAACATCATTAATCCAGCTATAAATGACATTTGAGTACCGCTATAATCCTCATACATCTCTCGCTGGCGAGCAAGTTGATCTATCGCAGCTTGATTATTAGACTGCTCTGCTAGATCTCTAGCATAATCATTGTATTCAAGAAAAAAAGATGGATTTACAAATAAGGTATACACTA
>JAHDEV010000140.1 GCA_020628615.1 Dokdonia sp. | reverse complement strand
GACTAATGGATATGAACTCTACTAACATTGCAAACCGAATGAATGAAGTGATGAAGGTGCTTACCATCATCGCTACCATTTTTATACCTATGACCTTTCTTGCAGGTATTTACGGGATGAATTTTGAACATATCCCAGAACTAGCTATCAAGGATGGTTATTATTATTTCTGGGGAGCCATGATTGTTATTTTTGTTGCCTCTCTTGTTTATTTTAAGCGTAAAAAATGGTTGTAAGCTATGGAATTATTTAGACCTGAAATCATACATAGTGCTGTAACGCTAGGGATTCTTATCGTTTTACGCATTATCACTTCTTATTTTGTACGTCGTTTTTCTGAGCGCAAAAACAAAGTAAAGAAGCGTGCAAATCTTATTATGAAATACGTAGATGCAGTGTTATTAATAATTGCGTTTATTATAAGTATTCTCATTTGGGGAATTAAAATTAAGGACATTGGAGTCATTGCGAGCTCTGTCTTTGCTATTATAGGTGTTGCCTTTTTTGCGCAGTGGTCAGTGCTAAGTAATCTTACATCTGGCGTGATTATCTTTTTTACACTTCCTTACAAAATAGGTGACCGTATAAAAATTCACGACAAAGATTTTCCTATCATCGCGATTATAGAAGACATCAAGGCGTTTCACACTAATTTACGTACCTCTGATGGCGGACTACACACCTACCCAAACAGTTTAATTCTTCAAAAAGGAATCACACTTGTAGAGGAGGGAATCTCTACAAATATCTTAGAGCAAAATCAACAAATGGACGAAGATGATCCCTTTAATAAGCCAGTATAGATTGTTAAAGAAACCTTAAAGAACTTAGGCTACCTTTCATATTCGGTATATTTGAGAAGTATCAAACTCCTCATTATTATGCGTAAATCCTATGTGATTTTAGCCCTTTTATTTGTCTTCGCTTTCGCGAAAATATCTGCTCAAGGCATTACCGTTCAACCTGTTAAACCAACGGCTAGCGAGATATACCAAGACCTTCAAAAACTCAACTTTCTAGGCTCCGTACTCTACGTCGCTGCTCACCCTGATGATGAGAATACTACCGCTATCTCTTATTTTGCAAACACAGTCAAAGCTAGAACTGCCTATTTATCATTGACTAGAGGTGATGGTGGTCAAAATATTATAGGTCCAGAATTACGCGAACTGCTTGGCGTGATACGTACTAACGAACTACTTGCTGCACGAGCTACAGATGGTGGAGAACAGCGATTTACACGAGCAAATGACTTTGGATACTCAAAACATCCCGATGAGACGCTGGCTATATGGAACAAGGAAGAAGTTCTAGGTGACGTAGTCTGGGCAATACGAACTTTCAAACCTGATGTGATTATCAACCGCTTTAATCATAGAACACCAGGGAGTACACACGGGCATCATACATCAAGCGCAATGCTATCTGTTGAAGCTTTTGACCTTGCCGGTGACAATTCAAAATATAAAGATCAGTTACAATATACAGACACTTGGAAACCTAGCAGACAGTTTTTTAATACCTCGTGGTGGTTCTATGGAAGTAGAGAAAAATTTGAAGCAGCAGATAAATCTAATCTGGTAAAAGTAGATGTAGGTACCTACTACCCTAGCCTAGGACTTTCTAATACAGAAATCTCTTCACTTAGTAGAAGTCAGCACAAGTCTCAAGGTTTTGGAAATACAGGAAGCCGTGGTACAGAAGACACCTATTTTGAATTATTACGTGGTGAGATGCCAACTAATAACGACGTTTTTCAAGGAATCAATACAACTTGGACACGTGTAAAAGGAGGTCAAGCCATTAAAACAATATTAGATCAGGTCGTTACAGACTATGATTTTACTGCTCCAGAAAAAAGTATTCCTCAGCTAGCTAAAGCATATGCACTTGTGCAACAATTAGAGGATGCTCACTGGAAAGCTATTAAATCTAAAGAACTGCAAGATATAATCACTGCCTGCGCAGGTATTTATCTAGAAGCAGCAGCAAATAATGGCTATGCTACTCTAGGGAGCCAAGTAACCTTAAAACTTGAAGCGATAAACAGAAGTATGCAGTCTGTAGTCCTCAACAGCGCAGTTGTCACATCAAGCAATCAACAACTAGCCAGCAACACAACGCTAGCTAACAACAAATCACTTTCTATAGAAGCAACGGTTACCATAGATGATTCTTTTAAAGATACTTCTGCATACTGGTTACGTGAAGAAGGAACATTAGGAATGTACCGAGTAGATGATCGCACTATGATAGGTAAACCAGAAACTCCACAACAAAACACAGTGAAGTTTGACCTCACGATTGCTGGCGTACCTATCACAATAGAAAAACCAATTATCTATAAATACAATGATCGCGTGAAGGGCGAAGTGTATGAGCCTTTTGAAATCGTGCCAGCAGTTTCATCAAAGCTAGACTCGAAGGTTATTATTTTCGCGAAAGCGGAATCAAAAAACATTCCCGTAACGGTAACAGCGCATCAGGATAATTTTAACGGAAGCGTATCTCTCACTGCTCCTAGTGGATGGACCATCACACCAAAAAGTGTAAACATATCCATAGCTTTAAAAGGTGCAGAACAAAAAGTTATATTCTCTGTAACACCTCCTAGCACTGATAGTGAAGGAGATCTCACTCCCGTAGTCATCGCCGGAAATAAAACGTATACCAAGGAGCTTGTAACAATAGATTATGCACACATCCCGCTGCAGTCACTTTTCTTACCTAACAAAGCAAAAATTGTACGACTTGATATCGAGCGTAAAGGGGATTACATAGGGTACATTCAAGGTGCTGGAGATGCAGTGCCAGATAATCTCACACAAATAGGCTACCAAGTAGCTATTATAGAACCTAGCACTATCACACCAGAACTGCTTGCGCAATTTGATGCAGTGGTTGTAGGCATACGAGCTTATAATGTAGTAGACGAGATGCAAGCAAAGCAGCCACTTTTACTCGATTATGTCAAGGCTGGCGGAACGCTTATCGCACAATACAATACGTCTGGTCGCTGGGGCAACACTAAAATAGGTGCTCCTTATGAGATGCAACTTAGTAGAGACCGTGTAACCGATGAGAATAGCGAAGTGAGAATCCTTGCCGAAAATCACCCTATCATGAATTTCCCAAATAAGCTTACTCAAAAGGATTTTGATGGGTGGACGCAAGAACGTGGCCTTTATTTTCCAAACAAGTGGGATGAAGCCTATACTCCTATTCTCTCTATGAATGATAAAGGAGAAACGGCAAAAGATGGTAGCCTGCTAGTCGCTCCATATGGTGACGGGCACTACATTTATACAGGGTTAAGCTTTTTTAGAGAACTACCAGCAGGAGTATCTGGAGCTTATAAATTATTTGCAAATATGCTGAGTATAGGAAAGCAAGAAAAGAGCGAGATAAAGCAATGAAAAATGTATCCAAATACCCATGGAAAAAGAAGTACACCATAGTACTGCTGGTCAATCTAGCTTACGTTATCGTGTTTTATCTATTAATGACCTCATTCTCTTAATATGGAAATAATAGACTGGGCAGTACTAGCATTCACGCTCATTTTTATAGTTGTTTATGGCACCTATAAAACACAAGGCAGTAAGAACGCAGAAGAATATATAAGAGGTGGTAATACCTCAAAATGGTGGACGGTAGGCCTTTCTGTAATGGCTACACAAGCAAGTGCCATCACTTTTTTATCTACCACAGGTCAGGGATTTTATGACGGTATGGGATTTGTCCAGTTTTATTTTGGGCTTCCTATTGCGATGATTGTTATTTGTTTGGTTTTTATACCTATATATCACAAGCTAAAGGTTTTTACAGCCTATGAATATCTAGAAAGCCGTTTTGATTTAAAAACGAGATCACTCGCAGCTATCTTATTTTTAATACAGCGTAGTCTCGCTGCAGGGATTACCATTTATGCACCAGCTATTATCCTCTCGGCAGTACTGGGTTGGGATCTTACTACGCTCAATATTATCATAGGTATTGTAGTGATTATTTATACCGTTTCTGGTGGTACAAAAGCCGTAAGTATTACTCAGAAACAGCAAATGGCGGTGATTTTTGCTGGTATGGCAATTGCCTTTTACCTCATTCTTGATAAACTTCCAGAGAACATCAGTTTTACAGATGCATTAAGTATTGCTGGTGCTGGAGAAAAAATGAATCTATTAGACTTCTCCTTTGATTTAAGTAATAGATACACGGTGTGGACTGGCTTATTAGGAGGTACCTTTTTAATGCTTTCATACTTTGGCACAGATCAAAGTCAAGTGCAACGCTACCTTTCTGGGAAAAATGTAAAGGAAATGCAAATGGGTCTTCTCTTTAACGGAGCCTTAAAAATCCCGATGCAGTTCTTTATTCTCTTAGTAGGAGTTATGGTTTTTGTTTTTTATCAGTTTAATAGTGCGCCGCTACATTTTAACCCTGCCGCGACAGAAGCCGTAAAAACATCAATCTATGCGAGCGAATTTGAATCACTAGAACAACAACTTGCACAAAACCAAAACAATCAAAAAGAAGCTGCCTTTAATTATGCTCAGGATCCTACTCTAGATATTTATGAAGAAGACGGCACTCAAAAATCCTTAATTGATAAATACGAAGGTATTGATAAAGAAATAAGATCTGTAGGTAAAGTGCTCATAGCAAAAGCCGCTCCAGAGGTAGAAAATAACGACAAGGATTACGTCTTTATACACTTTATACTCAACAACCTTCCTAACGGACTAATAGGCTTACTACTTGCTGTAATACTCAGCGCAGCAATGTCATCTACCGCGTCAGAACTTAATGCACTTGGAGCCACCACCGCTGTAGACCTTTATAAGCGTAATTATAAGGGAACTATGACAGACAGACATTACGTGCGCAGCACAAAAGGCTTTACACTCATGTGGGGCGTGCTCGCCATAATCGTGGCTTGTACGGCAAGTCTTTTTGAAAACTTAATTCAGCTAGTAAATATCATAGGTTCTATTTTTTACGGTAATATTCTTGGGATATTCTTACTCGCTTTCTTTATCAAATTTGTAAAAAGTAATGCCGTGTTCATAGCAGCACTCATCACACAAGTAATTATTGTTATCGTTTACGGACTTATACATTTTGAGATTATAGAATTCCCGTATTTATGGCTCAACGTTGTAGGATGCGCCCTCGTAATGGGACTAGCAATGTTATTACAAGTAAGCTTTGGAAGTTCTCAAGATGAATAGCAATGTGTAATTA
>JAHDEV010000139.1 GCA_020628615.1 Dokdonia sp. | reverse complement strand
TTACCATAAAACCATTTTGCAAGCATATCTGGTGCTGGAAAATATGTTTCTAATCGAGCACTTCGCACCATATAAAGTACCCTTTGGGCTTTATAAATGTACTTTGTATATACCCATTCTTTTAAGGCAGAAGATCGAGACCTGCTATCTATAACAAGATCAAACTGCTCATTATGTAAGTAATTCTTTAATCTTTTGAGGTGCTTATACTTTGTAACTAGGCCGTCGTCCTCACGCTTATCTGCTCCTAGATTAAATAATGTTCCTTCATAGGGATAAGAAACCCCATCTCTTATACAGATGATATGTACCGTATGCCCAAGACCTGTGAGTACCTGTGATAAAAATGCCGTAGACCGCTCTGCACCACCACCAGATAGGGAGATGGTAACAAGTGCAATTTTTTTATGAGTATCTTTCGGCAACAGAAGGAGTTTTTGTTTACCAAATATAATCAATGCGCATCTTACTCGTAGGCGAATACAGCCGACTTCATAATTCTCTCAAAGAAGGTCTCACCGCATTAGGTCACGAGGTTACCCTCGTAGGCTCTGGCGATGGTTTTAAAAAATTTCCCGTAGACATCACTCTAGAAAGAGGTTATACCTCTGGCTGGAAAAAGAAGCTAAAACTGAGCATTCTTAAATTAACCGGCATTGATATTTCAGAAAAATCACTGCGTAACCACTTTACAAAATTAAAACCTCAACTTTCTGGTTATGACGTGGTGCAACTTATTAACGAGTCTAGTTTTAACACCACACCATCATTAGAACTTGAGATAGCTCAGTATCTCAAAGCGCATAATAAAAAACTCTTTCTCCTCTCTTGCGGTACAGATCACATAAGTGTTACCCACGCTTTTACAGACGAGTTGCCATACACAATTGCCACACCTTATAAGGAAGGTAAACTCACAAAAACATCGTTTGCCCCAGCGCTTAAGTACTTAGCACCCGCTTATAAAAAATTACACACGGCACTATATAAGCTTGTAGATGGTGTGATTGCTACAGATCTTGATTATCATTTCCCTCTTAAAGATCATCGTTTATACAAAGGGCTCATCCCAAACCCTATTAACGTAGATAAGATACCTAAGCAGGAGATTGCATTTACGTATCCTATTACCATCTTTCACGGGATTAATAGAAATAACTATTACAAAAAAGGAAATGACCTTTTTGAGCAAGCGCTTGCTATTATAAGCAAGAAATACAACGAGAAGGTAAACATCATCACCACAGAAAATCTACCGTATGATGAATATATTACCGCTTACAATAAAGCACATATTGTGCTAGATCAAGTTTATGCTCACGATCAAGGTTACAATGCGCTGGAGTCTATGGCAAAAGGTAAGGTGGTCTTTACTGGTGCTGGCACGCATTTTAAAGCACAATATCAATTAGATAAAACGGTGGCAATAGATGCGACACCAGATGTAAATGAAATTGTGGCAAATCTAGAAAAACTCATAGCGTCACCTGCGCTTCTTGAAGAGATAAGTGAGAACGCACATCACTTTATAAAAACCCATCACCACTACACAAAAGTCGCCCAGCAATATCTTAAGACCTGGCAAGCTACATAACTAAGAGAATGTAACTCCCGCAGCTACCGAGGATGTCACAACGCTTCCAGCAGCAATCACGGCATTATCACCTATGGACACGCCTTTCCAGATGCTTACATTATTGCCTATAAAAACGTTTTTACCTATCGTTACTGCGGCACTTGGTCCAGTATCGCTTCGGCGTCTGGTGGGGTCAAGACTGTGAAAATTACAATTATAAATTGAGCAATTAAGCCCTATTGTTGTATCATCTCCTATCACAATCGTTCCCTCGTTTGCTATGGCACAAAAATTATTATTTATCGCAACGTTGTTCCCAAAAACAATCTCACTTCCCTCCTTTCTTGCCTCGATATAAGCATAGGTATTATAAAATGACGGAGAATTAATGACACCTATTTGTACGCTTTCGCGAAAGCGTATCACACCCCTCCCATTAAGTTGTGCGGGTTGATAAAGCATAGGTTTACCGTCTACATAGGTAGTCTGTGAGAGCAACTTGTACTTCCAGATTCTAAATGATTGCAATATGTTACCTAGGCTACTCATTCGTTTTTGTAAAAAGCGGTTCCCGAAAGATAAACAGTAATACCAATAAATGCATAAAATAACTTAAACAATGTCCCATTGTAGCACCCTCTGCACCAAAATTTTGCACAAAGTATATTCCAGAAGTATAGATGATAACAAGGGAAATCACCTCGGTAATGAGGAATAATTTGAGATTGTTTTTGGCTATAATCTGGTAGCCTATAACTAGTGAGGCAACCTTAAAAAAATCTCCTAGCAACTGCCATTTAAACAATGAGGTCATAGGCATAAAATCTTCAGTAAATAATAACTGAACAATAAATGAACGCAAAAAATAAATAAGCAACAACCCGAGCCCAAACAGGGGTAAGATGGTTTTATAAAACCCAAAAATCTCTTTTCTAAAAGCACTGCTTGTGGTGGCTTTTGATAATTGAGGTAAAATATATAAGGTCATTAATGTCGCTACAAACTTAAAATAGTAGTCTGACACGCGCGTCATAGCATCCCAGTAACCAGCTCCCTCCCCTATCTCTCTGCGTATCGCGATATATACAAGAGGTAACACAATCATAGAGAATAAGGCCATAAGCGTGTAAGACCCTAGTTTGCGCAAAGCGCCTTTGTCAAATTTTGAGAATGAGACATTTTTCAATACGCTACCTTCTTTTCCTAAAGCAACTAGGGTAATCACTAGTATCATCGCCGGACTTACAACTAGCGCAACTAGTGCTCCTTGTACACCATAGTATATGATGCTTAAGATGGTTATGGCAAGACCTATCAGGTTAGAAAAGATTTGAATCTTCACCACCTTCTTATAAGCCGACTGTCCATTAATAACAGCTAGCAAAATACCGTTAAGTGTTATAAACGGTAGTGCTATTGCCAGCCATTTAAACACATATGTGTACTGTGCCCCATCGCCAAAAATCTGAGTATTAAAATAAGCAGCCCCTACATATAAAATCGTCGAAACAATTATAGTAGCGATCAAACTCACGATGACAGCAGTAGACAATAACTTTGATAATGGATGACGTTCCTCATCACCTGTGGCAACATACTTTACTATACCGTTAGACAAACCTAGATTACCGGCCGCTTGCGTGGTGGTCATAAAATTGCGCAAATAACCTAGCAATGCCATACCGCGTTCTCCTAGATAAATAGCGATAAGCTTTGACGTGATAAGCCCTCCCAGTATTTGTAAGCCCACACTTATTGCATTAAAAGAAGTAATCTTAAGTAAAAGATTATTTGCAATGCCGCTACGTAGTTTACCTAGCATTTAAAGTCGTTTATGGCTTTTATAATCTGGGTAATCTCTGTTTTAGTAAGTGATGGACTGATAGGTAAACTGAGCACCTCACTATGCAACTGCTCGCAAACCGGTAAGGACATAGATGCAAGCTCTTGTAAAGCCTCTTGCTTGTGTGGCGGTACGGGATAATGTATAATCGTTGCGATACCATTTGCCTTAAGATGTTCTTGTAATGCATCCCTCTGCACACAGCGCACTACAAATAGATGCCAGACGTGATCCTTACCCTCAGACCATTGTGGTAAAATAATATGTTCATTATCTATACCTTCAAGATATTGCTTTGCAATCGCAATGCGCTTACTGTTCTGCGTGTCTAGATCTCTAAGTTTTATTCTCAAAAAAGCAGCCTGCAGTTCGTCGAGGCGGCTATTTACTCCAGTATATTGTGCGACATAACGCTCTTTAAAACCGTAGTTTCTATATTTTTCTACAACTTCGGCTAGCGCTTTGTCATTTGTGGTGATTGCTCCTGCATCACCTAGAGCGCCTAAATTTTTTGTGGGGTAAAAGCTATGACCACTCGCATCTGCCAGAGAGCCACTGCGCTTACCAGAAGCTGTAATTGCCCCGTGTGATTGTGCACAATCTGTAACGGTGAGTAGGTTGTACGCTTTCGCGAAAGCGTTAACCCTATCCATATCTGTAAGTCTGCCATACAAATGTGTAGGCATAATCACTCTTGTCTTTGAAGTGATCTTCTGTTCTAAATCGTTATAATCAAAGTTGAATGTATCAAGATTTGCCTCAACAAGTACAGGTATTAATCCCGCTTGTTTTACACCTATGATGGTTGCGATGTAAGTGTTACTCGCAAGGAGCACCTCATCGCCCTCTTGTAGTTTACCTAGTATTTTATAGCCTTCCAGAATGAGCCTCAAGGCGTCAAGACCGTTTGCTGTACCTATACAAAATTGAGTACCACAGTAAGCTGCATACTCTTTTTGAAAAGCCGTCACCTCGTTGCCCAGAATGTACCATCCCTTCTCTAAAAAAGAATCGAACTTATTTTTAAGCTCCTTTTCATAAGGTGCGTTTATCGTTTTTAAGTCTAAAAATGGAATCATATCAAGACATCTTTAAGTAGTGAATGATTCTGCACGGCAACTTTATAGAATTTATGAACGTGGGTACGTGCTCCAAAACATTCTTTCCAGTAAGATAAGCCACTATTAAGTTTTGTGCCGCCCTCTTCGTTTGAAATACCAAAATCAAAATAGTCTTTATGTGCAAAGGTTTGCTCTATGAGTTCATAAAACAAGAAATCTAGCGTTCCCAACTCCTGCTTATTCTCTCCCGCCGAAATATACTGAACGTGTGCCGTGGTTTTAGTCTCAAATATAGTTGCTCCTCCTACTATCGTATTATTATGGTAGACATTAAACTGCCTTATGTTTTCTGGAAAAGAAGCTTGTAGCTTTTTTATTTCCTCTAGGGTATGTGTGGGTTGTGATTGATGTTTTTGCTTTAGGTTAGGTACGAGTATCTCGCTCCAAAAGTTGTCAAAACCTACTTCCTCTTTTATAACCAGACCTGCTCTTTCTGCCTTTTTTACTCCTTCCATACGATTAGATTGTATGGATAATGTATTCCTGTAATTTATCACAGACGCAGTATCTACCCGGTAACAGCTTGCACTGAGTAATTGTGCGATATACTCAAACTCATCACTAGGCATCACCGCATAAAACGTGGGAAGCTGTTTTAGATATAAAGATATGAAGCCTTGCTGCTGCGCATACTTTAATATTTCTTGAGTAATTGCTATGACATCTTGTAGTTTTTGCTTTCGCGAAAGCAAAATACCACCATACGTTAATCCCTGATGACTGTATAG
>JAHDEV010000138.1 GCA_020628615.1 Dokdonia sp. | reverse complement strand
ACTAAGAATCCTACAGACTCTTTACCATCGATAATTCTGTGATCATAAGATAATGCTACAAACATTATAGGTGCGATTACAATCTCACCATCTTTTACGATAGGGCGCTCTACAATATTGTGCATTCCTAAGATACCAGATTGAGGTGGGTTTATGATAGGTGTAGATAACATAGATCCAAATACACCTCCATTTGAGATTGTAAAGGTTCCTCCTGTCATCTCATCTACAGTAATTTTACCATCTCTAGCTCTTATTGCAAGGCGTTTTACCTCGCTCTCAACCCCTCTAAAAGAAAGGTTTTCTGCATTTCTAATAACTGGCACCATAAGTCCTTTAGGACCTGATACAGCAATTGAGATGTCTTTATAATCAAAAGTAAGCATCTCCTTACCATCTATCATACTGTTTACAGCAGGATACATCTCAAGAGCTCTTACTACTGCTAGTGTAAAGAAAGACATAAAACCTAGACCTACACCGTGCTTTGCCTTAAAGTCCTCTTTGTATTGCTTACGCAGGTCAAATATAGGCTGCATATTTACCTCGTTAAAGGTAGTAAGCATTGCTGTTGTGTTTTTTGCTTCTACTAGACGCTCTGCAACTTTACGACGTAGCATAGATAACTTAGTACGTGAGTCACCTCTAGAACCTGGTCCTGGAGTTCCCATAGAAGGTGTTGCTTTTACAGCATCTTCTTTAGTCACGCGACCAGCTCTACCTGTACCCGTAACCTGGCTAGCAGTCATTCCTTTTTCATCAAGAATTTTTCTTGCTGCTGGGCTTGGAGTTCCAGATGCGTATGTCTTTTCAGTTTCGGCTGGAGCTTTTTCTCCCGTGTTAGGAGTTGCTGCCTGCTCTTTTTTAAGGTTTTCTTCTACTTTACCGTCTCCACCACCTTCATCTCCACCTTCATAGGTGTCTGTAGCTGGCGCCTCTGCAGCAGTATCAATAAGGCACACAACTGCACCTACCTCAACAGCATCACCTTCTTCTGCTTTAAGTGTAATGACTCCACTCATCTCTGCTGGAAGCTCGAGCGTTGCTTTATCACTATCTACCTCGGCAATAGCCTGGTCTTTTTCTACATAATCGCCGTCTTCAACGAGCCATTGTGCGATTTCAACTTCTGTGATGGATTCTCCCGGTGAAGGGACTTTCATTTCTAAAACCATAATGTTTCTGGTTACGCCAGTGTTACTCAACTTACTTAGATGAAGGACGCTGGCGGCTATTAATTGTTACTATTTTACAGGCGCTTCAAAAACGCTATCTATTACTTTTTTGTGTCTTGCTTTTGATCTTGTACTACTTCCCGCAGCTGGAGATGCATACACACGTCGCGATGCTACTCTAAGTTTTACTTGATCAAAATTCATAAGCATATAACCCCAAGCTCCCATATTTCTAGGCTCTTCTTGTGCCCAGACATAATCTGTTACATTAGGATAACTTGCAATAATATCTTCTAACTGCTTTTGTGGCAGCGGGAATAATTGCTCTATACGTACAAGGGCTACATCATCACGGCCATTTTCCTTACGACGCTCTAAGAGATCATAATAAAACTTACCTGTACAGAATACAAGTGATGTAACCTTTTTCTTATCTACCTCAGTATCGTCAAGTACTTCTTGAAAAGAGCCTGTGGTAAGCTCTTCTTTAGTACTCACTACAAGAGGGTGCCTTAATAATGATTTAGGTGTAAAAACTACAAGCGGCTTTCTAAAATTCCACTTCATCTGGCGACGTAGTAGGTGAAAGAAGTTTGCTGGCGTTGTTACATCTGCCATTATGAGGTTATCTGTAGCACAAAGCTGTAGGTAACGTTCCATACGTGCACTAGAGTGCTCAGAACCTTGACCTTCATACCCGTGAGGCAATAACATCACGAGTCCGTTTTGTGTTTTCCACTTAGACTCTGCAGCGCTTATGTATTGGTCTAACATTATCTGTGCACCATTTGAAAAATCTCCAAATTGAGCCTCCCAGATAGTAAGTGTCTTAGGAGCAGCCATCGCATACCCGTAGTCAAAACCTACCACTCCATACTCAGAAAGTAGTGAGTTATAGATATCCATCTTACCAGCTACATCTAGACGATTGTGTAGATTAATCTCTTCTACATCATCTTCTGTTTTGATAATGGCGTGACGGTGAGAGAATGTTCCTCTCTCTACATCTTGTCCAGATATACGTACATTAAATCCTTCTTCCATAAGAGAACCGTAAGCAAGAAGCTCACCCATTCCCCAGTCTAATTGATTCTTTTCTGTATACTGCTTATTTCTATCTGCTACAATACGCTGTATCTTGCGTATGAACTTTTTATCTTCTGGTAACTTCGTAATACCATCTGCTATAACATCTAGCTTACTTATATCATAGGTAGTATCTACAGGAGTAAGAATATCTTCTCTACTTCCTATCTCATACCCTTCCCAGTCATCTGCAAGAATCTCGGTAATTACCGTTTTATCTCTCTTACGAGATTCTTCAAGATCTTCTTCAAGATCATCTTTATATTCTTTTTCGAGCTGCTTTACGTATCCCTTTTCTATAATTCCTTCCTTAAGAAGTCTTTCTGCATAGATATCACGTGGGTTTGCGTGTTTTGAGATTGCTTTATATAGTAAAGGTTGTGTAAATCTAGGCTCATCACCTTCATTATGCCCATACTTTCTATAACCTAGTATGTCTATAAATACATCACGGCCAAATTGCATTCTAAAATCAAGTGCAAAGGCAAATGCGTGACATACAGACTCTACATCATCTGCATTTACGTGTAGTACTGGAGACAAGGTAACCTTACCCACATCTGTACTATAGGTAGATGATCTCGCGTCGAGATAGTTTGTAGTAAAACCTACTTGGTTATTTGCTACGATATGTATCGTTCCACCTGTTCGATATCCCTCTAACTGTGCCATTTGCACAATTTCATATACAATACCTTGACCAGCTACGGCAGCATCTCCGTGTATAGCAATAGGAAGAATTTTCTTCTCATCTCCTCCTAACTGATTATCAATTTTTGCACGAGACATCCCCTCTATCACTGCTCCTACAGTCTCGAGGTGCGATGGGTTAGGTGCTAGGTCCATACGTATTTTGTGTCCTTTATCGCTTTCGCGAAAGCTAGTCCACCCCATATGGTATTTTACATCTCCGTCAAAAAGCTCATCCTCATCATACTCTTTTCCGTCAAACTCAGAAAAAATTGCCTCTGGTGATTTTCCGAAGATATTTGCCAGTACATTAAGACGACCACGGTGTGCCATCCCTACTACAAATTGCTCAACACCTTTATCAGATCCTCTCTCGATAAGCGTATCAAGACCAGGTATCATAGCGTCAAGTCCTTCTACAGAAAAACGTTTTTGCCCTACATACTTAGAGTGCAAGAAACCTTCAAAAGAAGCTGTTTGATTTAATTTTTTGAGAATATGCCTTTTTTCCTCTTTTGAAAAAGAAGGATGGTTATCATTTTTATTGAGCCAGTTCTGTATCCAAGCAATCTCTTCTGGATTACGAATGTACATATACTCAATACCTATGTGGTCACAATATATGGCCTCAAGGTGATTTACAATCTCTTGTAACGTCTTCTTCCCAATACCTAAAATTGAACCAGCTTCAAACTCTGTACTAAGATCAGACTTAGAGAGTCCAAAGTTTTCAATCTCTAGTGTAGGTGCATATTTACGACGTGCGCGTACAGGATTAGTCTTTGTAAAGAGGTGACCTCTGTTACGGTATCCGTCTATTAATTTTACTATTTGAAATTCTTTTTGAATTCCTTCAGGAATAACCACAGCCTCTCCCCCTACATCACCAGTAACCTCTTCTGCACTTTCTAGCCCAAAGTCAAAACCTTGAAAAAAAGCGCGCCAGCTAGCTTCTACACTATCTGGGTTAAGTAAATATTGATCGTAAAGCTCAGCAAAGTAAGCGGTATGTGCGGCATTCAGAAATGAAAATCTATCCATTTGATATTTAAGTTCTGCGTCTTGCGACTTTAGAAAAGCAAAAATACGATAATTAACATTTTTGGACATATAATACCTATATTTATAACAGAGAATTAAGACACTACAGCTATGAAATGCAATTTTTTAGGGATTATACTACTTACAGGCCTCTTTTTTACAATGACAACAACAACTCAAGCGCAAGAGATTGCTACAAAACCTAAAAGTGAGTTTTGGAGCAAGGTGCGTTTTGGTGGTGGATTAGGCTTAAATTTTGGCCGAAACAATACTAACATCACGGTTGCACCAAGTGCATTGTATCAACCCAATCAATATGTCGCATTTGGTCCAGGGCTTAATTACACTTATCAAAAATTTGGAGATTTTAAAACAACTCTTGTAGGGGCAAGTGCTATTGTCATTTCAAATCCGCTTGATTTCTTACAGCTCTCTGGAGAGTTTGAGCAACTTCGCGTTTTTCAATCGGTTTCTGGACTACCAGACATTCCAAACTCTTGGAATACTGCACTCTTTCTGGGCGCGGGATACCGTCTCAACGTAGGAGGAAATAGCCTAGGCGCAATCGGGATACGTTACAATGTACTCTTTGACGATAATGATTCTGTTTATGCAGATGCGTGGCAGCCTTTTGTGAGGGTTTATTTTTAAGGAAACATTTATAACAAGTGGTTTTTGTTAAGTTTGCTAGACATCTTATCAAGCCTTACAATGACACAAAAACTTCGTTATCTACTTATATTAGTAGCATTATGCACTCTTAATTCTTGTGGTTTCTCATCAGAAACAAAAAGTCCAATTATAGAACTAAGTGACACAAATGAACCTTTTGTGGGAAAAATTGTTCTTGAAAATATTGAGGGTAATACTAAAACCGAAGTTACTTTTCATATAGATGTAAATAGTATACGTAGAGAGCAAACTCATCAAGGAGGTGAAGGCCTTCTAGGCGATAAAGCTGGTATAATTGTAAACTATGACAAGGACCAAGTTATCTTATACAACACATCTGGAGGAGCAAAATGGACAGAATATACCATAGAAGAGTATAAAAACACACTTGCCAAAGACACCTTTCCATACGCATCTATTGTAACGCCGTATGATTACACTTATAGTTTCTTAAACGATTATACTGCTATAGTGGCAAAAGAAAATGCTCTAGAGATTGAATCTCTTCAACTCGATTATAAACTCTATAGCAATCTTAGCTTCCGTCAAGAAAACTTTGACACGGATGAGATTAAAGTAAAGCGAGAAATGATAGCACTCGTCTTTCCAAATATGCCAAAAGATGTACATTTTCCATT
>JAHDEV010000137.1 GCA_020628615.1 Dokdonia sp. | reverse complement strand
TTATACTATATGTTGCCATTTTTGTGATTTGAGTTATAAACCCACAATCTACCCACATAAAGCTTTCAAAATCTCAAAAATGTATAACCGTAAGAAAAACAAGGATGAACGTAGTGCTATAGAAGAAGTGTAACCACGGTGCCGTTTTCGGTATAGTGAACGGTTAGACACTTTGTTACATCATAATTTAAAAAATGTAAACGTTCTTTTATTAAAGAGATCCCTTTAGAAGTTGTAGGACTCTTTGTTAGGAAAGATTGACTCCCGATACCATTGTCCTTTATCTCATACTTAACTTGACGTGATCCCTGCGCAGTAATGATTAGCTCCAATAATGGGGTTTCGATGGTAGGAGGAAATGCGTGTATAAAGGCATTTTCTAAAAAAGGTTGCAGGATAAGCGTTGGTATTTCTACTTGTGAAGTATCAATCTGGGGGTCAACATTAAAAATCACAGTAACCCTATTTCCGTGTCTCTCATTTTCTATGTCACAATATACCTTTAAGTAGTCCAGCTCTTCTTGCAAAGTCGTAAATGGTCGCTGTGCGTTGTTGAGATTTGCGCGAACAAGCTTTGAGAACTTAGTAAGATATGTTGACGCTCGGTCATTCTCTTTAATGACCACCAAGTGCTGTATAGAATTAAGCGCATTAAAGATAAAATGAGGATTCATCTGGGCGAGCAGTGCTTCTGTCTTTAATTCTTCTATGTGCTTTGATGTAGCAACTTCTAAGGCATCACGTACCGCTTGCTTTTTACGTCTACTATCTAAAATGAAATAGACTACCGCTACAAAAAATATCGCCGTGAGTAACAGAAACCACCATCGCTGGTAAAAAGGTGCAGCGATTGTTAGAGAAAGTAAAGTCGTTTCAACAAATTGACCTGTAGAAGCATCTTCCACCCTTACTTGAATATTATATTTACCTGGTTCTAGAAAACGTAAATCTATGATTTGATTACTCATTTCTTTCCAAGTAGCGTCTTCTTTTATCCTATATGCATACGTTAGCTTTTCTGGATACGGGTGTGCGTTTGTCGCTATATGTATAGCTACATTATTTTCTTGACTTCCTAAACGTAATGAAGTTTCTGGAATTGATTGTACTCCATCATTTACGGTGATTTTAGATATAAAAACAGTATCGATCTTATCTAATGTAGTTAGGAGTTTTTTCAAATCGACCTCGTAATTACCATTATCCGAAGCTAAAAACAACATATCATTTTGAACACTTGATGCATACACTGGATGTAGTATTCCCTGCTCTTCATTTATAAATATTTGTTTCTCTCCATTGTAAAAAGTAATCCCCTTTTCGGTTGCTATGATGAGCCATTCCTTATAATGGTCTAAAAATAATAATGCATTACCTCTAATTTCCTTTCTAGAAATTTTTTCTACTATCTCAAAATCTCCACTTGTCTCATCTATGACAAACACATCGCCAGCTTCATTACTAATGGCTAGGCCTTTACCATAAGTAGTACTATGACGTAATTTCTCTTCGTCCCAAACTTTTGAATCTACAAAGGAAGTAAACGCCCCGTCATAAGAAAACAGCCCCTTAAAAACAGATAAGAAATAGGTTGTACCTCCTACAACTACTGTACTTACAATGTCTGTGGGTGTTGTTGGATTATTAGTGTCGTAATACGAATACTTTAATTCTTTCTCGTCCTGATAGACTCTTAATCCATGATAAGGATTTGTTTCTATAAGTTCGTCACTAGGTCCAAAATTAAAGGCAAGCGTGTGTAGTGGAAGATAGGAATCAAATTTTCCACTTTGGCGAAATTTGTAAAGACCTATACTTGTGTTAACCCAGATAAACTCTTTTGAGGTTTTAATACCGTAAAACAGTATTTGATCTGCTGGTGTATTGTATTCTAATTCGTAAAAGAAATCCTCATATTTTGGTAACTTATTAATATGTGTTGTAACATAAGCCACTTCTTGCTTTTTAAAAAAAGCAGCATTTATAAAAGTATCTTCTATTTTGAGACCATGGTCGAACAACTGGACACAAATACCCTTAAAATGAGTAATATCTACCATCTTTGAATGTAAGGATGGCACAAATTTGACAATAGGTTCTACAAAAATTCTAAATACTCCTGCGTCTTTTGTCCCAACAAAAAGTTGTCTCAAATCATCATCATAAGCCAGAGAAATTACTTCGCTACTTGATATTTCTGTAATTCTTTTACTTAAGGAGATATCATCATTAAATTTTATTAAACCGCCATCTTCTTCAAAAACA
This sequence comes from Dokdonia sp., assembly GCA_020628615.1. Lineage (GTDB taxonomy): Bacteria > Bacteroidota > Bacteroidia > Flavobacteriales > Flavobacteriaceae > Dokdonia. The sequence goes on along the minus strand of JAHDEV010000137.1, from coordinate 3,080 downwards.
CCCCAAGCTCCTCCGTAGAGTTCACCTTTATAGTTCTCTTCGTAATCCCAAACGATAGATTGATTTTTTATAATTCTTGTAGAAGCTTTTTTCTCATTTATCAAATCATGGATTGAAAGTATAGCAATGTGCTTTTTGTTACTTGCATATAGCGAGTCTCCTTTTTTATAAGCTGCATAAATATATGAGTGGTCCGAGACCTTAATTAGATTGAGGGAATCACGCTTTCGCGAAAGCGCAAATATCCCAGTATCATATGTAGTAGCATATACTATATTCTGAAATTCAAAGAAACCTGAGATACGCATAGGCTTATCTCCAGATGTTGTGGCTGCAGCCACAACTTTTTTATCAGCAACCGAAACTATGGAAACACCATCACTAGTACCAACATAAAGAGAATCTTGAAATAAAAACAGATGTGTTATTTCATTATGAATAAGGCCTTCTGTTTTAGAAATAGTTGTAAAATGAGTTCCATCATAATGGGAGATTCCCCCACCATACGTCCCAATCCATAGTTTGCCATGTTTATCTTCGGTAAGTGCCCATATATTATTTAGGGGCAGCCCATCTTCTGTAAAATATGAATCAATGGTTGTATTATATTTTCTAACAAGACCATTATCTGTGCCTACCCATAACGCTCCATTTTCTGCTATAAGCAAGGATCGGACCGTATTATTAGGCAATACATTTGATGTGGAATATTGAGTTACGGGAGCTTCTTGTGCAGAGCACAAGAAGCTAAAACATACAATAAGAAAAAGGGTCAGGCTATACGTTCTCAAGGACTGTTGTTGAAAAGTGATTCTCGAGTCTGTGAGAAATAGGAATTTGTGATCCATCAATTAAAATCGCATACTTATCAATCTTATCGTATCTCACCACACTATGTATTGCAAGAATATAACTCTTATGGGTTTTACAGAAAAGTTTCTTTGGCAATCTAGCCTCTACAGATTTTAGTGATTGAGAAACTACAATTTTAGAAGCATCCTTAACATACACTTCGCAATAATTGCCAGCAGCTTTAAAATATAAAATTGAATTAATTAAAGGCATCTCAACCCCACTCGAGGTATTAAATAGGATTCTTCGTTTTCCCTCTTCTACTTGATCGATATATTCATTAAGTAGGATAATTTGCTCCTTCTGTAATCGAATTACAGTTTTATTTGCAATGTAACGTTTTATGGTTTTTTCTAAGAGTTCTGTATCTATAGGCTTAAGCAGATAGTCAAACGTACTATATTTAAACGCTTGGATGGCATATCGGTCATAAGCTGTTGTAAAAATAACATCAAATGTAGGATTTGGAAAATGGGTAAATAATTCGAAACCATTTTCTTGAGGCATTTGGATATCTAAAAAAACAAGATCCACTTTAGCACTATAGATTATAGCCCTTGCTTCTTTAATAGACTCCGCAACACCTACGACTTCAAGAACAGTTGAAAAATTCCTTTTTATTAATGTGCTTAAAAGCCCATTAGCGTGAGGTTCATCGTCTATTAAAAGTACTTTAATCATAAATAAAAGTAAGTATCAAAAATTGTTTGAACAAGAAATCGGTTAGAAAGAAGTCTTAATCCAAAGTCTCAAAGGTAACATAAAACTAAAGCCACTAACTTCCTCTATTAATCTAAGATAAATTTGTGGCAGGTAATATTAAGCCAGGTTTTACGATTTGAAAATATTAGATTCTATTTTAAACTTTCGCGAAAGCGTCTAAAATCAACAACATATAGTCATAAAACAAATCTATTTTACTTAAAATCACAGACGAGTCTTTAACAGGAGACATCCTGAAATCTATTAAGGTAAAACTCAAAGATGAGATCATTGCAGCTCGTGTAAATGCAGGAGTTGAAGTTTATACACAGTGAGTCCTATTTCAAGTTACAATGGCAATATACTTCTCTTTAATTGTAGCTATACCATACTTTCGTTCGAGCGATCTAATTGTAAAGTGAGCTTCTGCCATTTTCTGGAAATGGGAGATAAACGTATAGTTTATAGCACCTCCTGTGAGCCCTCCTACAACCGGTATCAATTGTGCCGCAACTTTTTCTGAAACCTTACTTGTAAACCTACTTACGATTAGAGAGAAGGATTTATATAGAGGGTTTGCGCTAGAAGATAAGGTCGTTATTAAACCTTGTATCCCCATCTCGCTCGCTTTATTAATACTAGTTTGTATCGCAATTCTTGACGCATAGTACGAGGTATCTGCCCCATCATCTTCTTTAGAATCACCACCTAATGCTAGCACTTGCAAGCATTGAAATTGAGCTTCCAGAGTATGTAAGTCCTCGCCTTTACCCCTAGCAATGTCCATAATACTTCTCATAATAAATTTTGTAGTGAGTGCAAGGTCTGTTGCAAAAGCAGCTTGTCCCACAATAGGTGTTCCAGCACCTAAAAAACCACTTGCAGCTCCTGTGGTTGTAACTAACGTTTTATATACAAGCTTTGAAGGCTTTTTAAAAGGAGTCCCCTTTTGCATTGTTTTAAGATTTACTTTTACCACTTGCTCTAGAATGGATGTTGTCTTGTTAAATACAAAATCCTGTACTTTCTCGGGTAATAACTCAACACCATCTTCTATTTTACCGCCTATATAATTAAAACCTTTCATCAAGTAAGTGACGTTAGTCATATCTTGTTTGGCTTTTATAAGAAGTATTTCATCTTCGAGAGAGAGAATCTGGGATGTTGGTTTGTTCATTAGTTAGTCATTATTTTATAATATAGTAGAGATACGACTAGCAAGAATACTATTTAATATAGATTTCCACGCAAACTATCGGCAGCATCCCAAAGCTCTCGTTCTAGATCTTTTATATGTTCTTGGATTATAAGTGATCTGTGTAACTGGTGTGGTGTATTGTGGTTACGCTTTCGCGAAAGCGTACATCTCTTAAACTACATTATTTTTGTGAAGATAGGAATTGCCTATTGCCATCACAAGATAAAAGTAGTGAGAGCCTGTAAATACAGGGCTTTATAAAACTACCTCGTCCCCTCCGACTCCACTGATTGAGTATCAAAACTCAATAAAAAATCCCGTAAACATC
>JAHDEV010000008.1:32771-41571 GCA_020628615.1 Dokdonia sp. | reverse complement strand
GTATCCCTACGTGCCTATGAGCGTTTTGTAAATGAAGAAGACCCACACCTTAGAGATGCACATTTAAAGCAGCACGTGAACGATTTAAAGCGCCACGTACAACAGCTTAGTGATAAAAACTATCAAGATATCTACCAGATAGAAAGCCCAGACTTTGTACTGCTATTTATACCTATCGAGCCAGCTTTTGCCATTGCCATAAATGCCGAAAATGAGCTCTATAATAAAGCTTTTGAGCAAAATATTGTTATCGTCACACCTTCTACCCTACTTGCCACACTGCGCACTATAGACTCAATGTGGAATAATGAGAAGCAACAACAAAATGCGCTAGAAATCGCAAAACAGGCTGGAGGACTTTATGATAAATTTCACGGGCTGGTAACAGATCTTACGGCCGTAGGTAAAAAAATGGATGATGCAAAAAGTGGATATTCTGCCGCTATGAATAAACTTGTAGAAGGTAATGGTAACCTAATCACAAGAGTAGAACGCCTTAAAAAAATGGGTGCCAAAGCAAAAAAAGCACTCCCAGAAGCTATCATTAAGCGTGCAAATGCAGATGATGACCTAACTTTACTAGACTAAATAATTATGAAAAAAATACTATTTGTAGTCCTCACAACTATCTTTTTAATGGCCGCAGCTTGGTTTGCCTTCATTTACTACGTCCCTTACAGTAAAGGAACACGCGCCGGCGAGCTCATAAAATTCTCTAGCAAAGGCGTGATTTTTAAAACCTGGGAAGGTGAGATAAGCCAGGGTATAAGTGGGGCACAAATCTTTAGCTTCTCGGTATTAGATCAAGAAGAAGAGGCTATTGAGGCCCTTAATAAATATCAAGGTCAATATGTAAAGGTTGAGTACATTGAGCGCTTTGGGACCTTCTCTTTTTGGGGAGACACTAAGTACTTTATTACAAATGTAGTACCAGAGCAATCACCACATTTTAATAGACAATAGGGATTTTAGGAGTGTTATTACGCTTTCGCGAAAGCGTACTCAAAACCCCATAAACTTAAAAAGGTCTACTCATTGAGTAGACCTTTTTTAATACTGTAATTTGAGCAGTTAAATTAGTTACTCAAATACATCTTTCTTCTTGCGTATAAATCGTAAAAAGCATCATCACGAAGGTTCTCTATAAATAAGATGCTCTCTCCTGTACTCTTCATCTCTGGACCTAAGTTCTTATTTACATTAGGAAACTTATTAAAAGAGAATACTGGTTGCTTGATTGCATATCCTTCTAGCTGTGGGTTAAAGTTAAAGTCTTTTACCTTCTTCTCACCTAGCATCACCTTAGTTGCATAGTTTACATATGGCTCTTTATAAGCTTTTGCTATAAATGGAACCGTACGAGATGCTCTCGGGTTTGCCTCAATGATGTATACTTTATCATCTTTTACGGCAAACTGTATGTTTATAAGACCTACTGTATCAAGTGCTAGTGCAATTTTTCTAGTGTGATCTTTAATTTGCTCTAGTATAAGGTCTCCAAGGTTAAATGGAGGTAATGTTGCATTACTATCACCAGAGTGTATACCACAAGGCTCAATGTGCTCCATAATACCTATGATGTATACATCTTCTCCATCACAAATAGCATCTGCCTCTGCCTCTATCGCTCCGTCTAGGTAGTGATCTAGTAGGAGTTTATTATTAGGTATCTTACGTAGCAAGTCTACAACGTGCTCTTCTAGTTCATTGTCGTTTATTACAATCTTCATTCCTTGCCCTCCTAGTACATAAGATGGTCTTACAAGGATAGGGTAATCTAGTTTTTGTGCCACTGCAAGCGCTTCGTCTGCCGTCTCTGCTGTATCAAATTCTGGATAAGGAATATCAAGATTTTTTAATAATGTAGAGAAGCTTCCTCTGTCTTCGGCAAGGTCTAGTGCTTGGTAACTTGTACCTAAAATTTTGATACCATAACGGTCAAGCTTTTCGGCAAGTTTAAGTGCTGTTTGTCCACCTAGCTGTACAATTACACCTTCTGGCTTTTCGTGACGTATGATGTCATAAATGTGCTCCCAGAATACTGGTTCAAAGTATAGCTTATCTGCCGTGTCAAAATCTGTAGATACAGTCTCAGGGTTACAGTTTATCATTATAGTCTCATAACCACACTCTGCAGCGGCAAGTACACCGTGTACACAGCAGTAATCAAACTCGATACCTTGCCCTATACGGTTAGGCCCTGAACCTAACACTACTATCTTTTTCTTATCTGAAACTACACTCTCGTTTTGAGCAAATCGAGTTCCGTCTGGAAGCTCCATTTCATTTTCAAAAGTTGAGTAAAAGTATGGCGTTTGTGCTACAAACTCTGCCGCACACGTATCTACCAGTTTATAAACTCTATTTATTTTTAATTCATCGCGCTTGCTTGTTACTGCACTTTCAAGACATCCTAGCATATGTGCTATTTGTCTGTCTGCAAATCCTCTTTGTTTTGCCTCGAGTAATAAATTTCGCGGAAGCGTATCTACCTTAAAAGTAGATATTTCTTTTTCCATTGCATATAGCTCCTCATATTGTTTAAGGAACCACATATCTATTTTTGTAATCTCGTGTATACGTTTAAGCGGGATACCCATCTGGATTGCATCATAAATCACAAATACACGGTCCCAGCTTGCGTGGGTAAGTTTTTCTATAATCTGATCATAACTCTTATACCCTTTACCATCTGCTCCTAGACCATTACGTTTAATCTCTAGTGACTGTGTTGCTTTGTGTAAAGCTTCTTGAAAAGAGCGTCCTATACCCATTACTTCTCCTACAGATTTCATCTGTAAGCCTAGGGTGCGGTCACTTCCTTCAAATTTATCAAAGTTCCAACGTGGTATTTTTACAATTACATAATCTAATGTAGGCTCAAAAAGCGCCGATGTAGATTTTGTAATCTGGTTATCTAGTTCATCAAGGTTGTATCCTATCGCTAGTTTTGTAGCGATTTTTGCAATAGGGTATCCCGTTGCTTTTGATGCTAGCGCAGATGATCTAGATACACGTGGGTTAATCTCAATAGCGATAATCTCTTCTTCATTATCTGGGTTTACCGCAAACTGTACGTTACACCCTCCAGCAAAGTCACCTATACTACGCATCATATGGATAGCCATATCACGCATTTTTTGGTAAGTAACGTCTGATAATGTCATTGCAGGCGCTACAGTGATAGAATCTCCTGTGTGGATACCCATAGGATCCATATTTTCGATAGCACAGATAATAACCACATTATCATTTGCATCACGTAATAACTCTAGCTCATACTCTTTCCAGCCCAGTAAGGCTTTATCTATCATCACCTCGTGTACTGGTGATACTTCTAGACCGTGAGATAGGAGTCTATCAAAATCTTCTTCTTCAAAAACGAAAGATGCTCCCGCTCCTCCTAGTGTAAAGGAAGAACGTATTACTAATGGAAAACCAAACTCTTGAGCAATCTCTTTTCCTTTTAAGAATGAGTTTGCACTTGCCTGTGGTGCCATAGGTATACCTATCTCTCCCATAAGTGTTTTAAACTGATCGCGATCTTCTGTAATATTAATAGCCGCGATGTCTACACCTATAAGCTCTACGTCAAAATCTTTCCAGATACCCTTCTCATCTGCCTCAATACAAAGGTTAAGTGCAGTCTGCCCTCCCATAGTAGGAAGTACTGCATCTATATTAGGATGCTTTTTGAGTATCTCTACAATAGACTTTGTAGTGAGTGGCAATAAATAGACGTGATCTGCCATAGACGGATCTGTCATAATCGTTGCCGGGTTAGAATTGATTAGAATAGTCTCAATTCCATCCTCTCTTAATGATCTTAATGATTGTGATCCTGCATAATCAAATTCACACGCTTGACCAATAACAATAGGTCCAGAACCTATGAGTAGAATCGATTTTAAGTCTTTATTTTTAGGCATTTACTGTGGTTTTTCTAGAATTATCTAAAATTATGAACTGATAGGGTATAAAAAAAGGTGTTACTTAAAAAAAGTAACACCTATATATTTACATCAACGAGATGCATTATTTTTTGTGACGTAGTTCAGAAGATACACTTATTTTCTTTCTTCCTTTAGCACGACGACGTGCTAAAACTTTACGACCGTTTACAGAAGCCATACGCTCTCTAAAACCGTGTTTGTTTCTTCTTTTTCTTTTTGATGGCTGAAACGTTCTCTTGCTCATTTTGTATCTTCTTTAATGTCTTGTTAGGACCGCCTTATAATTTCTTTTATTTACAGCTTTCTAAGCTGGGCGCAAATATACGAGAAGTTTTTACTTCTACAAATGGAAAAATAAATTTTTTTTATCTCCTTTTATATACCTTTGCTCCTGCCTGTATATAGGGCAAAAATAAGAAAACAAACGGTCTAAATATAATCTATGTTTAATAAAAACATCAAACTCGTTCTAGCTATAGCAACTCTTGCAGCCGCAATATGGCAATTTACAGAGAATGAAATAGGTAATGGTATAATGCTACTCTTACTTATGGGAATCTTTATATTCTTATATTTTAAAAACGAAATTATCTTACTTGCATTTTTACGTTTACGTAAACAAGACTTCCCTGGAGCTCAAAAGTGGCTTTCAAAAATTAAAAACCCAAGCAGCGCTCTCGTTACAAAACAAGAAGGATACTATAACTACCTACAAGGACTTATGGTATCACAGACTAATATGACCCAGGCCGAAAAATATTTTAAGAAAGCCATAAGCCTAGGTCTCTCTATGGATGCAGATCTTGCAATGGCAAAATTAAGTCTTGCAGGTATTGCAATGAGTAAAAATAGAAGACGTGAAGCACAAACTCTTATGAAAGAGGCAGAAGCTCACGATAAGCACGGTATGCTTGGTGAGCAACTTAAGACTATGAAGGCTAACTTCAAGGCCGCTGGTAATCAACCTAAACACCAGTATGGTAGACCTACATCTGCCAGAGCTGGGAGAAGACAGCGATAGTATACCTATTACTACACAATGAAAGCTGACTTTCTAACATACCAAGCACAAACTACCCCTCACCCACTTGCGATGGAGGTAGCAAAGGCAGAAGGCAGTTACATATATAATACAGAGGGCAAGAAGTTTTTAGATTTTGTAGCAGGCGTTTCTGCCTGTAGCCTAGGACATCAACATCCTAGAGTGAAAACCGCAATTATCCACCAGCTAGATAAGTATGCCCACGTGATGGTGTATGGAGAATATGCACAGTCTCCAGCCGTACAGCTCACAAAGCTCCTTGCAGCCCACTTACCTCCATCCTTACAGAGTACATACCTTGTAAACAGTGGTACAGAAGCTATAGATGGCGCCATAAAACTCGCTCGTAGAGCGACAGGGCGTACAGAGATTATCGCAGCTGTAGATGCCTATCACGGTAATAGCTATGGAGCACTAAGCCTTATGAGTAATGAAGAGCGCACCGCGCCCTTTAGACCTATGATAGGTGACGTCTCTTTTATAAAATTTAATTGCGACCGTTATCTTGAACGTATCACAAAAAACACAGCCGGAGTTGTATTAGAAACGATACAAGGCGGTGCAGGTTTTATAGAGCCTACTAATGATTTTCTATCTAAGGTAAAACAACGATGTAAAGACGTAGGTGCCCTTCTCATACTTGATGAGATACAACCGGGTATGGGGCGCACAGGTAAGCTTTTTGGTTTTGAGCACTACAATGTCGTTCCAGATATTCTCGTAACAGGCAAAGGACTAGGCGGCGGTATGCCTATAGGTGCATTTACTGCGTCTCGCGACACAATGGCGTTACTATCAGATAATCCTAAACTGGGACATATTACCACCTTTGGGGGGCACCCAGTGATTGCCGCGGCAGCGCTAGCTACACTACAAGAAATCACAGAGACCACTCTTATAGCAGATACCTTAATAAAAGAACAACTCATACGCGAGCAGCTCGTACACCCATATATTACAGAAATAAGAGGGCGCGGCCTTATGCTCGCAGCACTCACCCCCTCGGCAGCGATTACTTCAGAGGTGATTCTTGCTTGTCAAGATGCGGGTCTTATTTTGTTTTGGCTACTTTTTGAAGATCGCGCCATACGCATTACTCCACCACTTACCATCACAGCAGAAGAAATCACAGAAGGATGCGCTATTCTGCTAGCAGCTTTAGACCAAGCACTAGAGAAGCACGGTAGCTTAACATAATTAAAATACTTTATAACAATTCATTGGGATAGTTACGCTTTCGCGAAAGCGTAAAAACTCGTAATTTTATAAAAAAAGCTGCTCTTGAAATTTAAACTACAATCTGACTTTAAACCTACTGGTGATCAACCCTCTGCAATCAAACAACTAGTAGACGGTATCAATAATAATGAAACCTACCAGACGCTACTAGGTGTTACTGGAAGTGGTAAAACATTTACGGTCGCAAATGTGATACAAGAGACAGAAAAACCTACACTCATACTTGCACATAACAAAACACTCGCAGCCCAATTATACAGCGAGTTTAAAGCATTTTTTCCAGATAATGCGGTAGAGTATTTTGTATCGTACTATGACTATTACCAGCCAGAGGCGTTTATTCCTTCTTCTGGAGTGTATATAGAGAAAGATCTTTCTATCAATGAGGAGATAGAAAAAATGCGACTAAGCACAACCACCTCCCTACTCTCTGGGCGTCGGGATGTGATTGTAATTGCCTCTGTATCGTGCTTATACGGTATAGGTAACCCAGCCGAATTTGAAAAAAACATTACGGAAATCAAGCAAGATCAAGTTATGGCACGCACGATGTTTCTTAAAAAACTCGTACAAGGACTCTACTCTCGTACCGAGGGAGAGTTTAATCGTGGTAATTTTAGAATAAAGGGAGATACGGTAGAGGTGTTTCCGGGATATGCAGATATGGCTTTTAGAGTTCACTTTTTTGGTGATGAGATAGAAGAGATAGAAGCCTTTGACCCAGCATCTGCAGAGGTGATTGAGAAGTATTCTCGCTTGCGCATCTATCCTGCAAATATGTTTGTAACCTCACAAGATGTCTTGCAAGGAGCTATAAATCAAATAGGTGAAGATCTTACTAAACAGGTAAGCTTTTTTGAAGAAGTAGGTAAACACCTCGAGGCAAAAAGACTAGATGAGCGCACAAATTTTGACTTAGAAATGATACGAGAGCTAGGCTATTGCTCTGGTATTGAAAATTACTCAAGATACCTAGACGGTCGCGAGCCAGGTACAAGACCTTTCTGTTTACTAGATTTCTTTCCAGATGACTACTTGATGGTAGTAGACGAGAGTCACGTGACGGTCTCGCAAGTAAGTGCGATGTATGGAGGTGATAGAAGTCGTAAGGAAAACCTGGTAGAATATGGTTTTAGACTACCCGCCGCGATGGATAACCGCCCGCTTAAATTTGAAGAGTGGGAAATGATGCAAAATCAAGTTATATATGTTTCGGCTACGCCAGCAGATTATGAATTGCAAAAATCTGAAGGAACTTATGTTGAGCAAATTATACGCCCCACAGGGCTTCTAGACCCTATAGTAGAAGTACGCCCCTCTCTCAACCAGATAGATGATCTTATAGAAGAAATAAACAAAGTGACAGAGCGCAATGAGCGCGTGCTAGTTACCACGCTCACTAAGCGTATGGCAGAAGAGCTTACAAAATACCTCACCCGTATAGACATACGCACCCGCTACATACACTCTGATGTAGATACACTTGAGCGTGTAGAGATAATGCAAGACTTACGTAAAGGCGTTTATGATGTACTCGTAGGTGTTAACTTACTTAGAGAAGGTCTAGATTTACCAGAAGTATCACTGGTAGCTATACTTGATGCAGATAAGGAAGGTTTTTTACGTAGTAACAGATCACTTACTCAAACTATAGGGCGTGCCGCACGTAACGTAAATGGTAAAGCTATTATGTATGCAGATAAGATTACAAAGTCTATGCAAGAAACCATAGATGATAGTAACTACCGTCGCCAGAAGCAAATAGACTATAATACTAAAAATGGCCTCACTCCTATGGCTATTAAAAAGAGTCTTGATAATGCGCTTACGCGAAAAGAAACTTACAAAATTGAAGCCGAAGAACTCGTAAATCTAGCCGCAGAAGATGCAGAAGAGTATCTTACTAAGCCACAAATAGAGAAGAAAATACGAAGCACCAGAAAGGCAATGGAAGCTGCTGCCAAAGAACTAGACTTTATGCAGGCTGCAAAGCTTAGAGACCAGATTAAAGTATACCAAGAACAAATTAAGGAACTAGCATAAATAAAGAAAGGGCTCCCTTGCGGGAACCCCATCTCAAACTAACCAACCAAATTTATTATTGTATCTCAATTAATCTTGAAGGTTGCACTTGAGCTTCTTCACGCTTAGGTAAAGAAACCGCAAGAACACCATCTGTATAACTTGCTGTAATTTTTGCCGTATCTACAGATTCTGGTAAATTAAATGAGCGTTTAAAAGAAGCATAGTTAAACTCTCTACGAGTAAACTTTGCCGTCTCTTTTACCTCTTCCTCGTTCTTAATTTCTGAGGAGATTGTAAGTAAGTCATTGTCAAGATTTATATTAAAATCCTCTTTCTTTAAGCCTGGAGCGGCTACGTGAAGCTCAAACGCATCATCTTTTTCTATAATGTTTACAGAAGGTGTTGCGTTTGTAAATGTGCTTGTTCTTCCTCCTAGCCAGTCTGTGTTAAGTAATTCTTCAAAAACAGATGGTAAGTATGGAGCTGTATTTTTTCTAACTAATGTCATAACTATAATTTTTAAATTGTTTTCAAATTTGTA
>JAHDEV010000008.1:0-32671 GCA_020628615.1 Dokdonia sp. | reverse complement strand
AATAAGTTCATCCACCGCTTCCTTAGATATCTCAAGGCGCTTTGCAACCTCGAGTATAAAGTGATATTCACGCTCGTGCAAGTGGTTATCTGCTTTTGCCATAGCAATCATATCTGATATAATTTGTAAATTTTCGGTAGTCATTTATAATGGTTTAATGGCGCAATGTAACTTTTATTTTGGAGTCATAAAAATGTTTTGGTTGCCGTATAATTTGTAGTTTTAAGGGGTTATAATTACGCTTTCGCGAAAGCGTAATACACCTACCATCCAGCCCTATTATATGAATCTATCTGTACGCTTCTATTATTTAATTGCTTTTGTAGGTCTTAGTTTTCTAAGCGCTTGTCAAGAGCAAACTACCCAAAATACATATGACCTCGCTATAAAGAACATCACGATTATAAATGAAAAAGGAATAAGCGATGGCGATCTTTATACAGTTTATATTAAAGATGGATTAATAGCCGAAATTGACCCGATGGACACTTCAAAATCCTTATTTGCCACAAAGGAGATAGATGGTAGTGGCAAGTATATTTTACTTGGATTTTGGGATAATCACACACACTTTAGAGGAGGGGCTCAACTGGTTACTCAAAACGAACTTTTTTTAAAGCAATTTATTAAGTACGGTGTCACTACTGTAAGAGATGCAGGTGGTGATCTCACACCACAAGTACAGCAGTGGAACAAAGAGATACAAAATGGCACACGCATAGGTCCTACTATTTATACCTCTGGACCTAAGCTAGATGGCAAAAATGCACGCTGGGCAGGCTCTATAGGTGTTTCTAACAGTGATGAGATAAGCAAAGCCCTAGACTCATTACAATCTATAAATGTAGATTATGTAAAGCTTTATGACAGTACACTCTCTGGCGAGCAATATCTAGAGATCATAAAACAAGCAGAGTCTCGCGGTATGATAACTTCTGGACATATGCCATTTACCGTAACGCTTGATGAAACTATAGATGCAGGAATTGATAATATCGAGCATCTGTATTACATCTTAAAGGGTTGCTCTTCTCAAGAAAAAGAAATCACAGCACAAATAAAAGAAGGTAAACTAGGCTTTTGGAACAGTATGGCTCAACTTATAGAAACCTATGATGAAGATACCGCGCAGCGCACTTTTAAAAAACTTAAAGACCATAATGTATATGTCACTCCTACCCTTTTTATAGGCGACATTCTGAGCTATATGGACGAGGTAGATCATAGCAATGACGCTTACTTAGCTCTATTAGAAAAAGATTTTATCACAACTTATAATGGGAGAATAAACAGTGCATTAAATGCTAGTGATGAAGCAAAACAAAATAGAAAGGACTTGCAAGAATTCTTTTTACAGCTTGCAAAAAAACTAGATGATGCAGGTGTTACCCTACTATCTGGATCTGATAGTGGAGCTTATAATGCTTATACATATCCCGGCCCATCACTACACGGCGAACTAAGAGAGATGACTAGAGCAGGTATAGCTACAAGTACTGCGCTTAGTAGTATGTATGATGGGGCACATTTTTTAAATAAACCTTTGTATCAATTTAAAAAAGGAGGTATCGCAGACCTTGTAATTTTAAATAGTAATCCGCTTAGAGACATCAAAGCGACCGAGGATATCTGGCTGGTTATCAAAAACGGAACAATTGTACATAGTAAACATTAATCTATAAGCTAAAAAACTTATAAACTACATTTATAAGTAAATACACTTATAAAATAATTATATAAGTAAATATGCTTATATTTGAATAATTAAACTATCTAAGTGAAAGACAAACAACATATCGTTATATCTGGAGACTTTATTGCTTATACAAGTTTAAGTACAGATGAAAAGAAAACTCTTGAGCAATCACTGTACAAACTGTTTGACCAGCTTAAAGAAAAATTCAATACCTTCTCTAGACTCATAAAGGGTGACTACCTAGAGTGTGTTGTGCCAGATCCTGCAAATGGACTCTCTGTAATGCTCGCTATAAAGACTTTTATTAAGTCACTAGAAATAGAAGATAAACCAGAAAATAATAGATCAAAAGTATTCCAGACGTACAGCATACGCCTGGCAATGGGTCTAGGTACTTTAGATCGTTTTGATATTGCAAATAATATCATAGATGGCGACGCCATCTATAGAAGTGGTCGCGCTATAAGCGACGAGAGTACACACAACAAGGAGCGTATGGTTATAAAAAACACACTATTCTTTAGCTCAGATAACGAGGAGCTCACTTTTAATATAGAAACCATAATAGCTCTACTAGACCATTTACTAGCCAGAGCTACTAGTAGACAAAATGAAGTGTTGTTTTTAAAAATTATGGGTAATAGTGAGAAAGCCATTGCAAAGCAGTTATCTGTGAGCCAGTCATCTATAAACCAACACTCAACCGCCTCTGGGTGGAACGGTATGGATAAATCCATTCGTTATTTTTCTCATCTTTTAAGCACTGTTAAATAATGGAAATAGTAACCTTAATCGCCCTACAGACTATAGCTCACTTACTAGCAGACTATACTTTTCAATCAAAGAAAACAGCAAAATCTAAGGCAAAAAAGGGTTTTAAAAGCAAGTATCTAAAATGGCATATATTAATTGTTTTTGTGTGCTCTTACCTACTCTCTTTTGATTATAGATTTCTTCCTGCAGCCATACTCATAGGTGCATTACACTGGGTGATAGACGGTTTTAAACCTCAAATGCTTGCTAGTAAAAGACTACATAAAGGAGCCTTTTTTATAGATCAGTTATTGCACATTCTTATATACGCACTAGTAAGTATTGCCTTTATACAATTTATACAGTGGCAACCTATACTTATAGACACTACACACCTTACATACATCTGCCTTATTGCAGTATTTTTATTATGTACAAAGCCGGCAAATATCCTTATCAAGGAAATTTTTACGCTCTTCTCTGTATCGTTTACAGAGAAGTCACAAGACTTACCCAATGCAGGCAGACTCATAGGTATCACAGAGCGCTGGCTCGTGCTTGTACTTATTATTATTGGCCAGTTTAGTGCTGTAGGCTTTTTAATTACCGCAAAATCCATATTAAGATTTAAAGATGGTGATTACCTTAAAACAGAATATGTTTTAATAGGTACAATGCTCAGTTTTGCCATTGCAATAGCTTGTGCACTGGTCATAACACTCTTTGTACTTCCCATTTCTGCACGTTAAAAATTTCCCAATTTTGAAATAATAAAATGTCAGTTGGTATTTTAGGAGTCATAACCAAAATATCCAACCTATGTATTTCAAACACCTACTCACGGGGCTGCTTGTTGTTTCCGCTTTCGCGAAAGCGTACTCTCAAAAAATCCCAGTACCTGTAGACACTACAATTGTTACAAAACACACCACCACCATAAAAGGAAAAACCATTCCTTATACAGCAACCGCTGGGTTTCAACCCGTTTTTGATCAAGAAGGTGCACCCGTGGCGAGTCTACTTTATACCTATTACAAAAGATCTGATATAAAAGATGATCAAGAGAGACCGCTAGTAATCTCTTTTAATGGAGGGCCAGGCTCTGCCTCTGTATGGATGCACATTGCATACACAGGGCCACGCATCTTAAAGATAGATGATGAGGGCTACCCTGTACAACCCTACGGTATAAAAAGTAATCCTAACTCGATACTTGACGTGGCAGACATTGTTTTTGTAAACCCTGTAAACACGGGATACAGCAGAATGTTACCTAATGAAAAAGGAGAAATGCCAGACAAGAAACAGTTTTTTGGCGTTAATGCAGATATTAAATACCTAGCAGACTGGGTAAACACTTTTGTTACAAGAAATAATCGCTGGAGATCACCTAAGTTTCTTATAGGAGAAAGCTACGGTACAACAAGAGTTTCTGGACTTGCCGCAGCGCTTCAAGACAGTAAATGGATGTTTATAAATGGAGTGATACTTGTATCGCCTACAGAAATAGGTTTTGACTTTGACGGTCCTGTAGAAGTAGCAAACAGGCTTCCTTACTTTACTGCGGCTGCCTGGTACCACAATATGCTACCACCTGCTTTACAACAAAAAGACCTTACAGAAGCACTAGCCGAAAGTGAAGACTATGCAGTAAATGAGCTCCTACCACTTATTGTAAAGTCTGGTTACCTAGACGCATCAAAAAAGGAGGCTGCTATCAAAAAAATGGCATATTATTCTGGCCTTTCTGAAAAAACTATACGTCAAAACAATCTAGAAGTACCCTTTAACTACTTCTGGAAAGATCTCTTAAGAGATCGTGATGGCCTTACTATAGGTAGACTAGACTCTCGCTATAAGGGAATGGATGTAAAAGAATCTGGAGATCGACCAGATTATAATAGCGAGCTTACCTCGTGGCTACACTCATTTACTCCAGCGATAAATTACTACTATAGTCAAGAGTTAGGATTAAAAACAGATCTATCTTATAATATGTTTGGCCCAGTGCGACCTTGGGACAGATCAAATAATAATGCAGGACCTAGCCTACGCAGAGCGATGGGTGTGAACCCTAACCTTAATGTAATGATACAGAGTGGTTATTATGATGGCGCTACAACATACTTTAATGCTAAGTATGTAATGTGGCAACTCAATGCTAGCGGTAAACTAGCAGATAGATTAAGCTTTAAAGGTTATAGATCTGGACATATGATGTACCTGCGTAATGAGGATTTGATCAAAGCAAATGATGACATACGTGCGTTTATTAAAAAGTCTTCTGTTGGGATTGAGAAAGGTGCAATGCATAAATAATAGATTACAAAATAGGTGAGAATTACGCTTTCGCGAAAGCGCACAACAAACGCTCTCATAATCTATAAAATTAAAAACGCCCTATCCATCTGGATAGGGCGTTTACTTACTAGCTAGTAATCTTTGTAAACCTCAATTTTTAGTACATAGCTCGCAATGCTGTAATATCATTATTGCTAAACTCTCCATCCTCATTATTTGAGAAACAAGCTTGCATTATTGAGTCAAAATCTCTTGTAGGAGTACCTGGTAACTGTACAGCTCCTGTAGATCCAGCAGACTCTCCTCCACCGCTACCACAGCTCTGACGATCGTAGTAATCTGAGTGACGGAAACCTATAGAGTGACCTATCTCGTGTGTAATAACGTGCTCATTTACATTTGTACTAGAACCTTCAAGGTTATAAATCTGTACAAATTTATTAGGACGTCCTTGTGCATCTGGAAAACCTGCTACACCACCAGAACCAGAGTTATTTGCAGAGTTATCATAAACAACCATATCGCTGTTTGAGAAGTTTGTTCCAAACGTAAGTCTAAAACGTAGTGCAGATCCTGAGATACGGTTAAAGTTATTTACCGCCCACTGTAAAGCTGTTCTACCTTTATTAGTAAGACCAAATTGATCATTACCTGTATAACCTATAATGTCTATTGTTCTGTTTGCTCCAGTTACTAGGTTAAAAGTTCTAAACTGGCGCTGGTCGTTAACCTGCATTTGTTGTAGTTCTTTCTCGGTAGTAACAATGTCATCACCTATGTATATGCGCTCCTCTACAGTGCCATCTGGAAGGTGGAAATCTCCTTTTGTGATAGCAGCTATATCTATAGCCATACCACGTACTTGATCAATAATAGCTTGATCTGTAACCTCAACACGATTGTTTTCGACTACTACTTCTACATTTGCTTGATCGTCTTGAATAGCATCTGCCTCTTCTTTTTCACAAGAAGTAAAAGATACCGCTACTAGCGCTAGTGCCATCGCACTAAATTTGAATTTGTTTTTCATTTTGGGTTGCATATTTTAGGATTAATATTAGTTTCAAAATTAACGTTTTTTAACACTTATATTAATCTATTATCACCACTACAACGTTTTCGTTAGTATTTTTATCATATTATTAAATAATTTACTGATTAATCTATAATGCAATAAAGGAAATCCTTTAAATAAAAACAACTTGCTGATTAACAGATATTTCCAGAAGATTATTTTCCATAAAGTCTAGTGATTTACTAGGGTGAATACCTACTTAGGCCAATAAATACGTTTAAATATGAAAAAAAGTAGCTCTAAGTTTTACCTGATAAATTATCATTTTTGAGAATTTGATAATTTTATAGCTATTTTGTTATAATCTTAAATAATATGCAACAAAAACCTACTCAAGCCTATAATCCTTAAAGTCTAAAGGGTCAAAGTTTTTAAAATGACCATTGAGTTTTATGAGCTCTTTGGTACGGTTTACAGACTTTAAGGTAGGTATTGCAGCTTGTAAATGTGCTATGAGATATACAAAACAGTCCATCTCTGAAGAAATCTGGAGTAGCTCATACTGCTGTTCGATATTAAGCCCCATTTTATGAGCAAACCTAAACGCACTTACGGCTTGTATAGCAACCTCTGGTGTCTTTACATCAAGAAGGTTATAAAATATGGTAAGCAGGCTTACAAATTCTTCCTTTATCTGTAAGGAAGCGTCATTTTTCGAAATTTGAAAAACCACTTCTCCCCCGGCATATAATCGTTCTCCTAGTGTGTTATAAAAATCTACTAGTTTAAAAACACGTTCTCCTCTACATATAATATCTGCAGCACCAGATGGGTATCTTTTTACCACTTCTACAACACGCATTTCTGTGCCATATGATAAGGTATTATTTATATAGGTAGGGATACCAAAGGTTATGTTCCCTTCCTCACAATCCTTAAGTAATTGTTGATATCGCTCCTCAAATATATGTAAAGAAAGTAGCTCTCCTGGATAAGCCACCATCTCAAGAGGAAACATAGGTAACACGGCTGTAGTCATCTGTTTTTATATGAAATTTACAAAAGCCTCTTGAGGCTGTTATATAATGAACATTTTTTAACCTTATTGTTCAACATTTATAACAAAAGTATTCTGTCTATTTACAGAAGTCTTTTAATTTTACTTTAAATATAAAGTAATGACCAATAAAGACCTCTTAAACGTAGTAAAAAACTACGGAAGCCCTGTTTATGTTTATGATGCAGACACTATTACTGCTCAATATAATAGACTTACAAACGCTTTTAAAAGTGTAAAACAGCTACGCCTTAACTATGCAGTAAAGGCGCTAAGCAATCTCTCTGTTCTTCAACACTTAAAAGGCTTAGGTTCTGGTCTTGATACCGTATCTATACAAGAAGTACAACTTGGTCTTAAGGCTGGCTTTACTCCAGATCGTATCATTTTTACACCTAACGGAGTCTCGCTAGGAGAAATAGAAGAAGTAGCAGCAATGGGCGTGCAAATTAATATAGATAACCTATCTATATTAGAGCAGTTTGGGACAAAACACCCAGAGACACCTGTTTGTATACGTATTAATCCACACGTGATGGCAGGAGGAAATACAAATATCTCTGTAGGGCATATAGATAGTAAATTTGGGATAAGTATCCACCAGTTACCACACGTACTGCGCATAGTAGAAAACACGGGTATGAATATAAACGGTATACATATGCATACTGGTAGTGATATACTAGATATTGATGTCTTTGTGTATGCTACAGAAATTCTATTTGAAACGGCAAAGCAGTTCAGCGACCTTACTTTTATCGATTTTGGAAGTGGTTTTAAAGTGCCTTATAAAGAGGGAGACATAGAAACTAATATTGAAGAACTAGGAGAAAAACTAGGGAAACGTTTTAACGCTTTCGCGAAAGCGTATAAAAAACCATTAACCCTCACCTTTGAGCCAGGTAAGTTTCTGGTAAGTGAGTCTGGTAAATTTCTGGTACAAGTAAACGTAGTAAAACAAACTACCTCAACAGTATTTGCCCAAGTAGATAGTGGTTTTAACCATCTTATACGACCTATGCTATACGGTAGCCAGCACGAGATACATAACATAAGCAATCCTAACGGAAGAGAGCGCTTTTACAGCGTTACAGGTTATATATGTGAGACAGATACCTTTGCAAATAATAGACGCATCGCCGAAATTTCTGAAGGAGACATACTCGCTTTTGATAACGCAGGTGCCTACTGCTTTACAATGGCAAGTAATTACAATAGCCGTTACAGACCTGCAGAGGTACTCATAAAAGGCGGTAAAGCTCACCTTATACGCAAACGAGAGACCTTTGATGATCTTATTGCAAATCAAGTTCTCATAGAAGAATAGTAATGATATATTTTATAAAAAGACCAGCCCTAAGCTGGTCTTTTTTATGAATACTAACTACATTTATAGTATGAGATATCTACTTATATTATGTTTATTTATGGCAAGCTGCTCTACACCCATAGAGAAAGCCCTTAACTCATCTAGCCCGCTTATCACAAGGGTTACAGATAGTATAGACAAATACGAAGTCCAGATTCTTTTTACTCAGATTGACTCGACAGATAGTGGTGAAGTGCAGTTTACAGATTATAGTTATGGACTCAATAAACAGAATTACTTTTACCCAGCAAGCACTGTAAAACTTCCAGTTGCCGTACTCGCCGCAGAATATGCAGATGCTAGAAAAGATATAACCCTAGATACACCTTACATCATAGACGGTGATGAGGAATTGCACAACATAAGTGATGACCTACGACAGATTTTTGCCGTAAGCGATAACAAAGCTTATAACCGTCTTTATGAATTACTAGGTAGAGATTATATAAACACCCGCTTACGCGAAAAAGGCTATACACAAACTACCATACAACATAGACTAGCTACACCTGAAGCAGCAGTTAATACTAGAAAAACAATTCAATTTTTTCCAAGCTATACAGCCGAAAGTGTTATTATCACAAATAAAGAAGACAAAGACCTCATTCCTAATAATGTGGTAGGTAATAAAAAAGGACTGGGCTATATTGAAAATGGAAAGCTTGTAAATGAGCCTATGGATTTTGGTACAAAAAATCACTTCCCATTACAGGAGCAACATCATTTTATAAAAAGTCTGGTATTCCCAAATTCTTTTGAAACCTCAAAAAGATTAGAACTATCTGAAACATCTAGACAAAGAGTACTTAAGGCTATGAAAACGCTCCCACGTGATGCAAAATATAATCAAGAAGAATACTACGACAGCTATGTAAAATTCTTTATGTATGGAGACGAAACAACACCCATTCCAGATAATATACATATCTATAACAAAGTAGGGTTTGCATACGGTACGCTTACAGAAACAGCCTATATTGAGGATACTCAAAATGACATACGCTTTATACTCTCTGCTACCATACTGGTTAATGAGAATCAAATTTTTAATGACGACACTTATGAATATGAGCAAATAGGTATTCCCTTTCTCGCACAATTAGGACGTGAATTTTACGAGCAAGAAAAAGAGCGAAAGGAATAACTAGCTTACGGCTAAATTTTGTTTCTTCGCGCTATTACCTTATGTAATCGTTTTATCAATAAAAACTAATTGCTGTGAGCTTAAGAGAACTTAATAAACGCACTATCATTTGTGAACTTTGTAGTAATGAGTATGACCTCTCCCCTTTTATAGTAGTTCCTAAAGAAGATGATATACTCGCTTGCAAGACTTGTATTACTCAGATAGAAAACCCTGAGGAGGTAGATGTAAATCACTGGCGCTGTCTTAATGATAGTATGTGGAGTACTGTACCAGCTGTACAGGTTGTGGCGTGGCGTATGCTTACTAGACTTCGTAAAGAAGGCTGGCCACAAGATCTACTTGATATGATGTATCTAGAAGAAGAAACGTTAGAGTGGGCAAAAGCAACAGGTGAGCATATAGAAGAAGATGAGAATACAGTAATACACAAAGACGCAAATGGTACACGCCTAGCAAATGGTGATAGTGTCGTGCTCATAAAAGATCTTGATGTAAAAGGAGCAAACTTTACAGCAAAGCGTGGAGAGTTTATGAGAAACATAAGTCTAGTACACGATAATGCAGAGCATATAGAAGGTAGAATACAAGGACAGCAAGTTGTTATTATTACTAAATATGTAAAGAAGAGCAACTAGTAAATAACAAGCTCATACATCACAAGAATTCTTTTAAAAAAAAGACCAACTACCTAAATGTGATAGTTGGTCTTTTTTTAATCCATAATGGTAGTATTACCAGTTATCAAAATTGAGTAATGCATTTTTTGCCTCCGTATACTCGGCTATCATATCCCTTACTATAGTTGCAGCAGGTTTTATGTCATTTATAAGTCCAGATATTTGTCCTATTTCAAGTTCTCCCTCATCTAGATCTCCCTCAAACATCCCTTTCTTTGCTCTTGCACGACCTAATAATTGAACTAGTTGCTCTTTAGTAGGTGCTGTAGTATATAAAGCAGCTACCTCTTCATAAAATTTATTTTTTATAAGTCTTACAGGGGCTAATTCTTTAAGAGTTAATACAGTATCTCCCTCTTGCGTATCTATAATGGCTTGTTTAAATAATTGATGTGCGCTAGACTCATCACTTGCTGCAAACCTACTTCCTACCTGTACACCATCTGCTCCCAGTGTCATTGCGGCAAGCATACCTCTACCTGTAGCAATACCTCCAGCTGCAATAAGAGGTACGTCTATCTTATCTTTTACCATAGGGATGAGAGTAAAAGTTGTTGTTTCCTCACGACCATTATGACCACCCGCTTCAAAACCTTCGGCTACAACAGCATCTACACCAGCTTCTTGAGCCTTTAGTGCAAACTTCACACTGCTTACTACGTGTACAACCTTAATGCCGTGCTTCTTTAATTCTTTAGTCCAAAGCTTTGGATTACCTGCGCTTGTAAAAACAATAGGCACCTTATAATCTACCACAGTCTTCATATGCTCTTCTATGTTAGGATACAACATAGGTATATTAACCCCAAACGGTTTATCTGTAGCTTTCTTACACTTCTCAACGTGCTCTACAAGCACATCTGGATACATAGAAGCAGCACCTATGATACCAAGACCACCAGCATTACTTACAGCACTAGCAAGACGCCATCCCGAGTTCCAAATCATTCCACCCTGTATAAGAGGATATTTTATTTTAAATAACGAAGTAATTCTATTCATTAGGACTTTATAAATTTTTGTGTAATGAGCGTGGTACCATCATTAATCTGTATGAGGTACACTCCTTTTTTTAGATTTGCTACAGGTAGATAGCTTGCCTGAGACTCTACTGTTTTTGTTGCTACGAGTTTTCCAAGAATATCATAGATATGTACGTATACTTTGCTTACCTCTTCAGGAAAAATTATCATCGCAAACTCTGAAGCAGGATTAGGCACGATATGGTATGTGCTCTTATTATTATAATCTTCTATAGTTAATAAATCATCTAGTGCTGCTCCAAAATCTGGTATTCCGTACCCAAGTTGTGCCGTAGGGTTTGTGTATAAAGAGGCAGATTCTCTAACTATTTGCATAACATCTGCATTAGTGCGCTGTGGATTTGCTTGCCAAAAGCTTGTGATAGCTCCAGCCATTATAGGTGAGCTAAAGCTCGTACCATTGTTTGTAGTTATGTTATCATTTTGATCTATCACAGCGCTACCAGCACCCTTTGCAACTACATCTGGTTTGATACGACCATCACTAGAAGGACCTATACTGCTAAAACTTGCATAATCGCCGTTTTCATCTACAGCTCCTACCGTAAAAGATCCAAAAGCATCTGCTGGAGCACTTATCATCCCATTACCACTGTTACCAGCACTAGTTACCACAAGCATTCCTTTCTCAAAAGCGAGATTTGCACCGCGCGATATAAAGGTAGTCTGACCATCCATATCTTCATATGTATAATCATAATCTGGATTGTCAAAAGTGCGATAGCCTAGTGAGGTGTTTATAACATCTACACCCAGACTATCTGCGCGCTCTGCTGCCTCTACCCAGTAAGACTCCTCTACGGGATTTTCACTAGCTACATCTTCTGTACGGAAACAATAAACAGCAGCATCTGGAGCTGTGCCCACAAACTCATCTTCTATAAAACCTACAATATCGCTCAACACTCGTGTACCGTGACTACTATTTGAAAATGCAAACTCATTATCTTCTCGACTTACAAAATCATAACCATCCAGTAACTTTCCTGCATCTCTTAATCGTGCAAAACCTTCATTTTCATCTACTCCAGGAAAACCAGAATCCATAACGGCTACAACCATCCCCTCGCCTGTATAATCTTGCAAATGCAACTCATCTACCGAGAGCATAGTAACTTGATTATCTGTCGCCCCATACTCAAAAACTACTCTACTTTGAGATTGTAGAGGATCTTCTTTAGAAAAAAGTAATGGTGTTGCAGCTCTAGTAATATTCTTATTTGCATACTCAATAGTACTAACAAACGATAGGTTTTCAAGAGCGGCTATCTGGGTTTCTGTACCACGTACGTGTACACAGTTCATCCATTTTGATTTTGCAAGCACTGTAATACCTGTTTGCGATTTTATCTCAGTGATATAACTTTCATTCACAGGGACATCACGCTCATCTATAATAACACCGTGTAGTTCTTTACGATCAAGTGCTTCTTGTGAGAGTATTGTTATGGGATTTTCTAGGCTTTGGGTAACATTTTCTTTATCTACAAAATAAACCCAAGCATCTTGCGCCTCTTGCGCATTTGTGTAAAAGCATACAAACAGTAGACTTAAAAATAATAGGGATCTCATAGCGACATAGTTTATGAGCCAAGGCTCGTAGGATTTCGTACGTAAGTTACGAAATAACCCCAGAACCAAGACACTCCTCACCGTGATGCCAGGCTACAAATTGCCCCTCGGCTATCGCTGTTTGTGGATTGTCAAATATGACATACATACCCCCATCTACTCTATATAAAGTGGCTTTCTCAAGTGGTTGACGGTAGCGTATACGTGCCTCTACCTGCATTGTCTCATCTACCGCAACTGTTAGATCTTCTCGTATCCAGTGTATTTCTTCTTCTTTTACAAAAAGTCCTTTACGATATAAACCTCTATGGTTTTTACCTTGACCGGTGTATATCACATTATCCTTTACATCTGTATCTATGACAAAGAGTGGCTCTACCGTTCCGCCTACGCCTAGTCCTTTGCGCTGGCCTATGGTAAAATAATGAGCCCCTTGATGCTTCCCTACTACTTTTCCTTCGGCAACGGTATATGATGGTTTTTTTACAAGGTTTTCTAATTCCGCTTTCGCGAAAGCGTTACTAGCCTTATCCCCACCCGCAACTTCGGGTATAACAGTTTCTGGCACCTCAACGATAACGCCTTCCTTAGGTTTAAGCTGCTGCTGAAGAAAATCTGGCAAACGCACTTTACCTATAAAACAGAGTCCTTGAGAATCTTTCTTACCTGCAGTAACGAGTTCTTGTTGTAGTGCAATGTCACGTACCTCTGGCTTTTGTAAATGGCCTATAGGAAACAACGTTTTTGCCAGTTGCTCCTGAGATAGTTGACATAAAAAGTAAGATTGATCTTTATTATTATCTGCCCCAGCGATAAGTTGGTACACTGTCTTACCGTCTACCTCTATAGATGATTTCTGACAGTAATGTCCCGTTGCGACGTAGTCTGCACCTAGTGAAAGTGCAATTTTCATAAACACGTCAAATTTAATCTCGCGATTACATAGCACATCTGGATTAGGCGTGCGCCCCATCTCGTACTCTCTAAACATATAATCTACAATGCGTTCTTGGTACTGCTCACTAAGATCTACCGTTTGAAAAGGGATTCCTAACTTTTCGGCAACGAGCATTGCATCGTTACTATCATCTAGCCACGGGCACTCATCAGAGATTGTTACGGAGTCATCGTGCCAGTTTTTCATAAAAAGGCCTATCACATTGTATCCCTGCTCCTTAAGCAAGTATGCTGTAACACTACTATCTACTCCTCCACTTAGACCTACTACTACCGTTTTCATAACTTTTACTTAGATATTGTATACTCAATAGTCTCTTTTGAGACTCGCATAAAGTGTCTAGAAACACTTAAAAAAATTGTGGCGCAAAATTACAAAATAACAAGCCATTATAAGAATGGCAAAATGTTACTTTTATACCCACTATATAACTACATATTTACACTAGTCTATTGTAGTAGTAACTGGTAAGATATCCTTACAGGACTATTGTACGCCTATTTTATTGCGAGGATACTTAATCTCCTTGTCTACCTGACCATTTTTGTAATACTTCCAAAGGCCGTGTTTTCTATTATTCTTATAAGTTCCCTCTACCTCTTTCTGTCCATAACCATTATAGAAGATGGCTGGTCCTTCTAGTTTATCTTGTTTATAGGTTACACTTTTAAGCACCTTTCCCTCTTCTGTGTATGTGATAGCCTCTCCTTCTTTGTTTCCATCTACATATTGCTCGACTAGTGCTGGAAGTCCGCTTATAAAAAATACATTGCGCTGTCCATCAAGAAGTCCATTATTATACTGCTCTTTTATCATAATTGTGGCACCGTCTTGATGATATGAGAGCCACTCACCGTGTCTTTTGCGGTCTTTCATCTTACCCGTGCTTACTTTCTTTCCTTCTGTTGTATAAAAAGTAACGTCTACAAAGGGTGAATCTGTCGTATATTCTTTTATAGCCGTGGGGTGACCACCACTAGAATCAAAAAATTTAAATACTCCTACTTCTTTACCGTGATTAAATGATCCGGTATATCTTAGTTGTTTTGAGCTGTCATAAAACTTTTGCCAGCTACCGTGACGCTTACCCTGAGCATCATACATATTGAGATCTTGAGCAGATGCTACAACATTAATATGGACAATAACTAAGGAAAAAAGGATTGTTAATTTTGACATTTTAACTTTCTGTTGGGATTATTTTTTGTTTATCTATTCTAGTTTTACATTAAACAAAAACTACAAACTATGAAAAATCTATTTAATTTTACAAAACTAGCGTTTATTGCATTAACGCTATTAGTCTCAGTATCGTGTGATGATGATGATGATAATGGAAACATTATTGAGGGTGAAAGCAATACCATCGCAGATTTTGTAGCCGGTAATGATGATTACAGTTCACTACTAGCTGCGCTACAACAGACAGATCTAGATGCAACCCTTGCAGGTAGTGGTACTTTTACAGTATTTGCTCCTAACAACGCGGCTTTTGAAACCTTTCTAGATGGAGCAGCTTTAGAAGACGTAGATACAGATGTATTACGTGAGGTATTACTAAATCACGTTCTTAACACGACACTTACATCTACAGACCTAACAACGGGTTATGTAACAAACCTCGCAACAGAAGCTTCTTCTAACGCAAACATTAGCCTCTATGTAGACACAACAGATGGAGTTATTCTCAATGGACAGTCTACCGTAACAACACCAGATATTGAAACAGATAATGGTGTCATACACGCTGTAGACACGGTAATAGCCTTACCTACCATAGCCACATTTGCCACAACAAACCCTGCACTAAGCTCGCTTGTAGCCGCACTTACAGATGAGGGTAATACAACATTTACAACACTACTAAGCGACACAGAGCAAGACTTTACAGTATTTGCTCCTACAAATATGGCTTTTGAAGCTTTTCTTGATGGTGCAGCGCTAGAAGATGTAGATAATGATGTACTAGCACAGGTATTATCTAACCACGTGGTACCAGGTGCAGTTGCCATCTCTGGAACACTTATTAATAGTTATGTAAATACTGCAGCTACCTTTAATGGTGAGGCAGATGCTCCTATAAGTTTATATATTAACACAGATAACGGTGTCACTCTTAACGGTGGGTCTGATGTAATCATCGCAGACATTGTTGCGGTAAATGGTGTTGTACACGTAGTAGATACAGTAATAGGGTTACCAGATGTAACAACCTTTGCCACGGCAGATCCTAACTTTTCTACACTAGTTGCAGCGCTTACAGCAGATGCATCTTTTGGATATGTAGGTGCTTTACAAACTCCTAATGGAACAGATCCTGCGCCATTTACCGTGCTTGCTCCCGTAAACACGGCTTTTGAAAATTTACTTACTGATCTTGGTGTAGATTCTCTAGATGATATTGATACTGCTACACTCGCTGCTACACTAGAACTACACGTTATTGCTGGAGCAAATGTAAGAGCAGAAGATCTTGCTGGTCTTGATGGAATGATGGTAGAAACACTAGGTGGTACAAATATTACTATACAGGCAGATCCTGCTGCGGCAATTGATCCAGATAATGGTGAAAACCCAATAGTTGCCACAAATGTACAGGCTACAAATGGCGTTATACACGCTGTGAGCAGAGTATTAAGAGACCTATAATTTTCCCCCGAAATTTGTTTAGATAAGCTCCATTGTCCCTCTAAGACAGTGGAGCTTTTGTTTACTGAGGTTTCTATTGATAAAAAAAGGCTCTCTTTCAACGTTGAAAGAGAGCCTTTTTACTTTTCGCGAAAGCGTAATGACACTATTTTAGTGAGCCATACTTAGATGCATACTCTAGCATTTGTGACTCAAAGCTTTCTGGCTGCTGGATAGAAAAACCAGTGATCTCCTCACCATCCATAGTAGGCACAATAGCTGGGTTTACAAAACCGCTGTAAGGTGCGCTTTTAAACTGGCTGTTACGAGCGAGTACTTCTTTATGAATGTCTTGATCTACTTGTACTCCATAGTCTTCTACAAGATTTTTTGCAGCTTCATAATCTCCTTCAGAAGTAATGCGTTGTGTCTCTCTAAGAAGTTCTCCAAAGATCTCACGTAGCTTTACATAGTCATTTATGTTATAGTATGTCTTACCATCTCTAGTAACTTTTTCTATCACATTATCTTCTAGTCCACGCTCGTAAGACCAAGCACTCACCCACTGGCGGTTTACCATATGTGCTTCTTCTACCATATCACCAAGTTCTAATCGTATAAGTTGCGTCATAAGACCGTTACGTATGTAACCGTCATAGGCCGCTTTACCAGTTTTCTCCCAGTCTTCTACAAGACCTAGTTCTTGAAGTTTTGGATCCATAAGATAGTACAGTCCAAAAAGATCTGCTCTACCCTCTTCTATTGTAGACTTATAACGTTTAAGCGTTTCCTTAGGTGTCCCTACTCCCTTGTTAATTTGACCAGAGGCGTGACCTACTACTTCGTGTAATGCTGTGTGAAGTTTATCTCCTAGTTGACCATATTGCTCCTCTAGTGCAACCTCTTCTTCATCGTGTGCAAACTCTTTAAGACGTCCAGAACCTCCCGCATTGTTATATGCGTTTATAATATTACCTAGCGATACAGACTTACTACCGTGCGTCTGGCGTATCCAGTTATTGTTAGGTAAGTTTACTCCTATAGGTGTAGAAGGTGATGCATCTCCAGCCTCACCAGCAACAATTACTGTTTTATAAGAAACACCTTTTACAGTTTCTTTTTTATGCTCTGGCATAAGTGGTGAGTTATCTTCAAACCATTGTGCCTCTGTAGAGAGTACAGCCATCTTTTTTGACATATCAAAATCTTTGATTTGTACGATGGTTTCATAAGATCCCTTATATCCCTTAGGGTCATTATATACTTCTATAAAACCGTTTATCCAGTCTATATTTCCCTCTGTAGAAGTTGCCCAGGCGATACAATAATCATCCCACGTGTCTAAACTTCCCGTCTGGTAGTACTCGATAAGTAATCCTAAGGCTTTTTCTTGTTGCTCATTTTCGGCAACAGTTTTTGCCTTTTCTAGCCATCCTATAATATTATCTATCGCCTCTCCATAAAGACCGCCACTCTTATAAACTTGCTCTACAAGTTTTCCGTTTTCTTTTACTAGACGTGTATTAAGCCCTTTTTCTATAGGCTCATTTGCATCTACTTTTATGGCGTCATAAAACTGCTCTGCCTCTGCTGTGGTAACATCTGGACCATAAAAATTTATAGCACTCTCAAGTACAATATCTGCATCTTTTGAGAGGTTTACCTTCTTGCTATCTTTATCATTAAAAAGAACATCAAAAGCTTCACCTTCTAGTGTGGCTCCACTCTCTGCGAGTACTTTTTTAAGATACTCTGGTGAGAAGGCAGGCTTCATCTTTGCATTGCTATAGTGGTGGTGTATCCCGTTTGCAAACCAGATTCTCTTTAGGTATGTTTCAAACTGTGCCCACTCTTCGCCTGTTTTTTCAACCTTATCTGATGTATATACGGTCTCAAGAGCTTCTCTAATAGCAAGATTATGTCTGTAGTTTTGTGCCCACATAATATCACGACCAGCAAGACCAGCCTGTGTCATATAGTACACTAGTTTTTGCTCTTTCAGTGTAAGATCTTCAAATCCTGGTATTTGATAACGTAGTATTTTAATATCTGCAAACTGACCTACTGTAAAATCAAAGTCTGTGGTGGCGGTTTTTTCCGCTTTCGCGAAAGCGTTATCATCCTTCTTCTCTTCTGCACATCCTACTGCTACCATAGCGGCAATGGCAAGTGCGTATACTCCTTTATATTTCATATGTTTTGTGTAAATAATGGTCGTAAATATAACGAAATTCCACACGATGAATTTTATTATCTTTACCCGTAAACGAAACCACCACCAATGAAATTTTTAAAATTCTTTCTTTTTCTTATCCTTATCGTAGTTATAGGAGGTGCTATTTATTTTGGTACGCAAGACGGCACCTATAAAATAGAATCTACTCGTACCATAAATGCACCAAAAGAGGTGATTTATGATATAGTAAATGAGTATAAAACTTGGGAAGACTGGGGACCTTGGAAAAAAGAAGAACCTACAATGGTTTTTAACTATGCAGATAAAACATCTGGCGAGGGAGCTTCATATAGCTGGCAAGGTGAGATGGATGGTAGTATGACTACTACAGAGGCTGTACCACACACTTCTATAAAACAAAATATGACTTTACAAACTCCTGGAGGAGAGCGCAAGCCAGAGGTTTACTGGACTTTTGAAACCACACCAGAACTAGCAACCATTGTCACCTGGGGTATACAGGGGGAGCATACACTTATGGATAAAGTATATTATGCTATCACAGGGATGGACTTTGACGGTGATATGATGGCTATGTATGACGAGGGACTTACAGGCCTTGAAACAGCTGCAAGAAAAGAAATCTCAAAATACACAGTAAATGTAGATGGTATCACGCAATACAGTGGTGGCTTTTACCTCTATCGTACTACCTCTGCAAAGGCTAGTAAAGTCTCTCAAATAATGGGCGAAAACTATGGTGGCATAACGTCATTTATGAGTGAGAATAACATTGCAATAACTGGAATGCCTTTTACAATTTATAATGAGACACTTGAGAATGGAGATGTTATTATGACTAATGCACTTCCAGTAAGAGAAAAAATAATCGTTGCAGGTGATGCAAACGTCTTTAGCGGTTATATGCCTACCGTAACAGCTGTAAAAGCAACTTTAAAAGGCAATTATGTAAAACTAGGAGAAGCCTGGGCAACTGCAATGCAATATGTACAAGATCAAGGATACACCTTATCAAGCGAAAAACCGTTTGAGGTTTATGTCACAGATCCTCAAAATCATCCTAACCCTGCAAACTGGGTGACAGAGATTTATGTACCTATAGAAGATATAAAATAAGCTCTTTTGAAATCGCTCTTACTCGTTTTTATAGGTGGTGGTACTGGTAGTGTAGCCAGATATTTATTAGGTAAATATCTTAACAGCACAACAACGGGAATACCTTATGGTACCTTTGCTGCAAACGTACTGGGTAGTTTACTTATAGGCATCATTTTAGGGTGGGCGCTCAAAAATAATTCTCTTTCTAGTAATACAGCCTTGTTGCTCGCTACAGGTTTTTGTGGTGGCTTTACGACCTTCTCAACCTTTGCATATGAGAATCACGTGTTTCTTAAGTCTGGAGATTTTATGACCTTTGCCCTTTATGCAATTGCTAGCTTTGCGCTAGGTATACTTGCCGTTTTTGGCGGTATGGAAATTGCCAAAGCTTTATAAATAAGAAGCGCGCACTACAACATTATTATAGTTTAATACGCTTTTTCATTTCTTCTACGATATTAAAAGCAGCTGGACACATTTTTACATTTTGTAATGTGAGCTTAGAGATTTGTTGGAATTTCTTCCTATCCGTATGTGGAAACTCTCTGCAAGCCTTAGGGCGCACCTCATATATAGAACAGTAATTATCTGCCCCTAGAAAGGTACACGGCGTTTCTTGCAGCACATAGTCCTTATCTTCATCTATTCTGAGATATGAGTTTATAAAATCAAATTCCTTCATTCTAAAATGTTTAGAAATACGTTTTATATCCTTATCTGTAAATAAAGGCCCTGTGGTTTTACAACAGTTTGCACACGTAAGGCAGTCTGTTCTTTCAAACTCCTCTTCGTGCAATTCTTGCATTATATAGTCCAGCTTTTTTGGCGGTTTATTACGCAACTTTGCAAAGAACTTTTTGTTCTCATTCTGCTTATCTTTGGCCAGCTGTGGGAGGCTTTTTAATACTTCTTCCATTGCGCAAAGGTAATAATAAGGTATGGGTACAAAGGCAGATATTTTTGGGGCAGCGCTTCTTGATTTTATAAATGATGAGTATACAGAAGATATTGTGGTACACTCTTCTATAGCCGAGGATGATGTGATACCTGTTCCTTACCTATTCAGAGATTTTAAACAAATGCCTCTACTTGAACAGAAAGCCTTATCTCTTTCTAAAGGAAAAACACTTGATATAGGTAGTGGTGCCGGTAGCCATAGTCTTTGGCTTCAAGAGCAGGGTCTTGATGTTACTGGCATTGATATAAGTGAGGGTGCTGTTACGCTTTCGCGAAAGCGTGGTCTTAAAAAATCTATACACGGTGCTATACTTGATCACAAGGGCACTTATGACACGCTACTATTACTTATGAACGGCACGGGAATATTTGAAAAAGTGCAAAAAATAGATAGCTACTTAAAACATCTCAAATCACTCTTATCGCCTGAAGGGCAAATTCTCATAGATGGGTCTGATATTGCCTATATGTTTGAAGACGAAGATGGTGGTTTTTGGGTAGATACACATCGTGATTATTATGGTGAAGTTACTTACAGTATGAGCTACAAGGGTGTGCAGGGAGAAACTTTTGACTGGTTATACCTAGATTATGCAAAGCTTGAGTGGTATGCAAAAAAAAATGAGCTCAAGTGTGAGCTCATTTTTGAAGGTGATCATTATGATTATCTTGCAAGGCTATCGCTTACATAGAGTATCCCTTTTCGGCAAGTTTATCTACCATAGAGCGATATAAATCTCTACTCCATATTTGAGAAATCTCTCCTATATTTTGTGCTATATCTGGCTCTGCCATTAATATTTTTTGTCCAGTAGGCGTGTTATAAAATACAGAAGCTTCTTTTTGCTGTTCATAATCTAGTGCTGTTCTATCTGCAAGTAACTGGCGACCTGTTCCTGTTTCATAAAAGGCAAGCATATTCTGGATATCCTCGTGACTATATGTCCCTCTGTAAGCAGAAACGAGCATATTTAATACACGCTCTACCTGTTTTGGAGAGTCTGCTTTAAGCTCTGTCCATACAGATTCTGGCACATTTTGACTTTCATATTGCTTTTTAAGTAAATCAAATAATCCGTCTGTTGCATTACTGTACTGAGCGGCGGTTCCATTTACTTTAAAATAAGCAAGTACATCTTCGTGATAACTAGTATCTTGAGCCTGAATAGTCAGAGAAGAAATAAAAAATATGGCTAAAAGTAATTTTTTCATCATTTTTACGATTAAATTATAGCGATAAATATAGAACATATTACATATGAAATCCTCACAATGGCTCACATTTTTATTTGTATTCCTTACTATCACTTTAGGTTGTAGTGACGATGATACAACAACCGTTCCAGAAACGAATGAAAATGCAGCAAACCAACAACCTCTAGGTAGCTCTGCTGCAGAACTACTCTCAAGCGAAGACTTTACAAGCCTACGTGTAGAGGTAGCTTACCCGCAAGGTTTTAGACCTACACAGCAAACGCTAGATTTATTGATTCCATTTTTAGAGGAGAGACTGGATAAACCAGATGGTATTACAATGGTAGAATCTCTAATAACAACAGATGAGACAGGACCTTATGATATAAACGAGATTGTAGCTATTGAAGACGCAAACAGAACGGTGTTTAACAATGGTGATGAACTAGGCGTGTGGCTTTTCTTTTCTGACGAGCGTAGCGAGGGAGACAGTGGTAACTCTGTAGTACTAGGCTCTGCTTATAGAAACACATCTATGGTTATTTATGAGAAAACTTTTATTGATATAGCAAATAACTCAACTACACCTGTTAATAGAACACTTATAGAGACCTCTACCATACGTCACGAGTTTGGACATATATTTGGCCTTGTGAATGTGGGAACTCCAGATCTATCTGCTCACGAAGATTTAGGTAACCCTAGACATTGTAATGTAGAAGATTGTCTTATGTATTTCCAGACGGTAACAAACTCTTTCAATACAAGCTCTTTAGAAAGTATACCAGACTTTGATGATTTATGTATTCAAGATTTACAAGCAAATGGTGGGCTATAACGCACACTAACTTGAATAAAAAAAGGGCGATTGATTACTCAATCGCCCTTTTTATTTATATCTAAAACTAAGGTTTAATCTTCTACCTCTGTAAAAAGTACTTCTTCTAGTTGTAAACCATCTGTGTACTTAAGTAAGTAAACTGCCTGATTAGAAAAACCACCTGCCCCTCTTCTATCGTATTTAAATTTATTCTCTATATAATCTGTCTCTACTCCAGAAGAAGCTGCACTATATAAATCTTGTGCATATGCTAGACGTAGTAACGTGTCATACATAAGATCATACCCACGTATTGCATACTCACTTGGGCTTACATTAAATCTAGTCTCATAGCTATCTACAAAGGCTTTTACTTCTTTATATTTATACTCTTTCTCTACAGACGGAAAGTGAAAAGAAAGATTTTTTAAATGCTCGTGTTGTATCTCATCACTGTCATAAGCACTCCCTCTGTTGGTAGTAAATAACACAACCTTACGCGCTCCTACTTGAGCATTAAGATTAGTCGTTACATTACTTATTAAAGGGACATCATTAGACTCTATAAATACCCAGTTTTCTAATTCGTCAGAAAGTTGATTAGGTATATCATCTGGATATAGATAGTATCCATTATCACCAGAACGTGGTGTTACCGTTTTTGCACTAGGAAAAAGTGCTTTTATTTTTGATTTCGTAGTTGCATTTTTTGCATCTGCAATAATCACTACGTTTTTACCTTGCCCATTAAGTTTAAGGTAAGAAAGCATTTTGTCTCTTAACAATACATCATTAGGTTTTGAGACAAATATATTACCGCGCCCGATTACCTTATTAGATATAGGGGATATTACAGGAATATTACGCGAGGATAACATAGAAGAAGCACGATCTATATTACTACCTAAAAGAGGTCCTATTACGGCATTAACACCATTAAAATCATTAGACTGTATTACAGTCTCAACTTTTCTAGCATTTACGGCCTTACCGTCTTTACGATTATATGCTGTGTCATAAGTATCTAGCTGTACAGATATCCCTAGCTTTTTTGCATCTTCTGCAGCCATAAGGATACCGCTATATAAATCTAATGATAAACGTAGTATACGATCATTTTTAAGCAAATCTTCATTGGTCTCTATATTATCACTTGAAACACGATTTACACCAAAAGGAAGCATTACCGCTATTCGTTTTGTCGAAAAATCTGTTAAGCTAGTTTCAAGGCTACCTTTCTTTCCAGGTGTTATGATCACCTCGGGTTGCGTAGATGTATCGCCATATGCTGGCGTAGGGTTATCTGATCCTGGACTTCCTTTAGGCACTTTAAGTATCATACCCTCTTTAAGCCCTTCATCTAGTGCAGGGTTAAGTGCTAAAAGTTCGTCTGCCTCAAGGTTTAAAGAACGTAATAAACTATACATTGTATTACCTTTCTTAACTTCATAAAAAGCATACTTGTCATTATTAATAATTGTACTCTCTGCAAAGTTTGCTTTAGGTACATTTATGACATCTCCTATCTTAAGACCATCTTTTACTTGTGGATTTGCCTGCTCCAGCTCTGCTATGGTAATACCATACTTTCTAGCAATACCATACTTTGTCTCTTTTGCAATTACCTTATGGGTAGTTTGCTCAAGTGTAGCTGTTGTAGGTTCTGGAAGAGTCACTACAGACTCTGTTACTATTTCTGGTTTATAGTTAGTAGGGATACGTAGTTTATCACCTTTTCTAAGGGTCTCACTATATAAACGCTTGTTGTATCTCTTTATAACATCTTGAGGCACGCCATAACGTTTTGATAAGCTATAAAGCGTCTCCTTACGTTTTACTTTATGTGTCTTAAAGGTTAGATTGTCTTGATCTACAACTTGCGTGGTTACTTGTGAAGAGGCTGGTAAAATAAGAACTAGACCATCATAAATTTCCTTTTTGGCATCTGGGTTTAGCTTTGTGATTTCTTTCTCACTTATACCGTACTTCTTTGCAATATCCTTTACGGTCTCACCTCCTTTTACTTGGTGAGATATAAATTTTTGAAAAAAGCTACTAGATGCTTTTGAAACTGCTGTGGTTGAGTTCGCTTTCGCGAAAGCGAAACAAAAAACAACCGCTATTGCTGCAATATATTTAGTCATATTCATATTTTATTCCCACTCGATAGTGGCTGGTGGCTTAGAGCTTATGTCATATACTACTCTATTAACGCCTTTTACCTTATTAATTATATCGTTAGACACTTTTTGTAAAAATTCATAAGGAAGATTTACCCAGTCTGCCGTCATACCATCAGTACTCTCTACAGCTCTTAATGCTACACATTTTTCATAGGTACGCTCGTCACCCATTACTCCTACAGAGTTTACTGGGAGAAGCATTGCTCCTGCTTGCCATACCTTATCATATAATCCCCACTCACGAAGACCACTTATAAATATATGATCTACCTCTTGTAGTATGCGTACTTTCTCTGCAGTGATATCACCTAGTATTCTAATAGCTAGACCAGGCCCCGGAAAAGGGTGTCTACCTAAAAGCTCTTGTGATAACCCCATACTTGCTCCTACTCTACGTACTTCATCTTTGAATAACATTCTAAGAGGTTCTACTACCTCTAGTGTCATATAATCTGGTAAACCTCCTACATTGTGGTGAGATTTTATGGTAGCGCTAGGACCTCCTGTTGCACTTACAGACTCTATCACATCTGGATAGATGGTACCTTGTCCAAGCCATTTGGCATTTTCTACGAGCTTGCTTTCATCATCAAAAACTTCTACAAAAACACGACCTATAGCCTTACGCTTTGTCTCTGGGTCACTTTCTCCCTCAAGTGCTTCCAAGAAGCGTGCCGAAGCATCTACTCCTTTTACATTGAGCCCCATACCTTCATACTGTTTTAGTACTTGAGTAAACTCATCTTTACGTAGTAGACCGTTATTAACAAAGATGCAATACAGGTTTTTTCCTATTGCTTTATGTAGTAGTGTTGCTGCCACTGTGCTATCTACACCTCCAGAAAGACCTAGTATTACACGATCTTCACCTAGTTTTTCTTTTAAATCTGCTACGGTGGTATCTACAAAGGCATCTGGTGTCCAAGTTTGTGCTACACCAGCGATTTTTACTAAGAAATTTTCTAATATTTTCTTCCCATCTGTAGAGTGATATACCTCTGGGTGGAACTGTATACCATAAGTATCTTCACCTTCTATTTTATACCCTGCATTTTCTACATCGTGGGTAGAGGCTATGCGCTTTGCTCCTGCTGGTAATTTTTTTATCGTGTCACTGTGACTCATCCACACTTGACTACCAGTAGATACTCCTTCTAAAAAGACCTCTCCCTCTGCGACCATAGACAGATTTGCACGACCATACTCACGAGTATTAGACTGCCCTACTTCTCCATCAAAAAATTGTGCTAAGTATTGCGCCCCGTAGCATACACCCAGTAATGGTTTTTTCCCTTTTATCTCTGAGAGGTCTGGGTGTGGTGCGTCTTCACTACGCACAGAATGAGGTGACCCAGATAAGATAACTGCCTTATAAGAAGACAAATCTTTAGGTTGATTATTAAATGGTTTAATCTCGCAGTATATATTTAACTCTCGCACACGTCGTGCTATTAACTGCGTATATTGAGACCCGAAGTCTAAGATGAGAACGTTATTTTGCATAGGCAAAAATAGCATAATTATATAAAGATACAGGCTATATAATTCGACAAAAAATAACGGAGTTTTTAACAGTATTAGACGGCTGCCATTTTTACTCTAGAAAGCTGTAAGATGTTGTAATTACATAAATTAAGTAGCAACAATTGTGTCGCAATACGTACAAATGCTTTTTAAAATAAAAAAAGCTATCCGCTCATCGGGTGTTTGTATCTACTTGTCGAAAAGTCCCTTACATACAGCGTTACAAAAAACTTAGAAGCCAAATAAGCCGTACTTTTATAAGGAACCACGAGGTAATTATCACCGATTGGATCTAATACCAACTTTACTAGCCAATTTATGATAAATGACGAAGATGAACGTTTTAACAGTGAACTAGACGAGTGGCGAAAACTTCCTGTTTTTAAACAAGCTCTTGTAATACTTCACCTTATAGAACACATTATAGAGGGTATACACCTTGATGACCCTCACCCTAGTACGCACTATAAGCTTAGATTGTATGAACGATATACAAGACAAATGATGGAAAATGCCCTTCTTATTCCGTCAGAAATCGCTACAGCAGACAGCACCGATCTTTATGATCATAAAATGGAAAATGCTACCATTATACGCAAAGCAGCAAAAGAAATTATAGCAGATAGCAAGGGATTACAAGCCTCTGGTTATAAAGAAGTAGAATACTTAGAATTACTTTATGATGCGGTCGAAGAGTTTAGACCACTCTTTGCAGAGTGGGTACAATCTTTTAATACAAAAAACTTTATCATAGATCGCTGGGGGTTATTTAATCCACCAGGAGTATCTTATAATGATTCTGTAGATACAATAAGTTTTGACAGTAAATCCTTCTTAAGAGACTTAGAAGATGACTGGGATGATAATGATGATGATGACCTTATTTAACAATAGGATTATAAGACACTACGTGTGACAATACAATCTGGGTTTTTGACTCGCCGTAGGTAATCACTCTATCTATAAGTTGTTCCAGATGTTTCTGGTTACGTAGTACCACTTCCATAACAATATTCTCATTACCAGTAATGCGATAACAGTTTATAACCTCTTCCCATTTTTTTACATTTTCAATAAAAGGCTTAAGCTTACCCATAAATGCTCGTATTGTAATTATAGCCTTGAGTTGATAGCCCATTGCCTCTGGATTTACTATCGCTTTATACCCTTGTAAAATACCTGCATCTTCCATTTTTCGTATGCGTTCACCCACTGCTGGAGAGCTCACTCCCACCTGTTTTGCAATGGCCGTATTAGACTGTCGAGCATCTTCTTGTAAACATTGTAAAATGCGGTTATTAAGTGAATCAATCATACTATTTAAAGTTTATACATAAAAATACATTTATTTTTAAGAAAAACAATCGTTTGGCTTAAAATACTAAATACACATATCAATGCAAGCTTGTATTTTTACTTTATTATGATTGCATTTAAGGACATACATCTCGAAAACCATAAAGACGTATCTCAATGTACTGCTTATAGAGATGCCGTTGCTTTTTTTACGCTTTCGCGAAAGCTGTCTAAAAAACACTTATCTAAAAGTAAATGGCATTGTTTAAAGCAACAGAACATCGCCTCAAATCTAAGCCAAGACATCTCGACAACTGCCCTATCACTACCTATGAGCATTGCCGAAGCCTCTGTAACTGCAGATTATGGAAAGAAACTTTACTTTAAAAATGTAAT
The DNA here is from genome assembly GCA_020628615.1 of Dokdonia sp. Classification (GTDB taxonomy): domain Bacteria; phylum Bacteroidota; class Bacteroidia; order Flavobacteriales; family Flavobacteriaceae; genus Dokdonia. The sequence continues at coordinate 4,790 of JAHDEV010000008.1, read as the reverse complement.
AGAAGATCGTATAGAGCAAATACTCACCCTCTGTACATCACTAGAAAATGTATACCAGCCGCAAGACAAAAGAGCAAGACAACTATACCGCGCCGCAAATAAACTACAGGCGGGTATAAAAAAATGGTCATTACATTTAACATCTCAAAACTAAGTGTTCTAGCAGCGTTAAGCCTTTTAAAGACTTAGGTTTATTAATACATTAAGACTTTGATGTTAAATATCGTTAAGCAACTGTAAGTTACTCTACAACAAACGTAATTTTAATGTAAGATTACAATAAACACTATCATTATATATATGTGATTAATGCAATCGAAAAAACAATTAACCATTAAAATCAAACATTATGACAAAGAAATTTTTAACTCTAGTAGCTGTGGCCATTTTTACACTTTCATTCTCAAGCTGTAGAGAAAAAACAACTGGAGAAAAAGTAGGTGACGCAGTAGAAAATGCAGTAGATGATGTTGAGAATGCCGTAGATTAATCATCAACACATATAAACAAGAAGCCTTTCTATAACAAGAAAGGCTTTTTTTATGATCTAATATTAAAAAAGGTCTTAACACTGTGGCGTTAAGACCTTTTATTATCCAGAGGAGGGTATAGATAACGATGGCTATTTATTAATCTATTATAAACGAAACCTTATACGCTCAAATAGTCATTATAATTTATATACGTCAAAACAAGAATTATGGATCTGGAGAAAAAAAATATTGCACAAAAAACACTCACAGCAAGCAGGTTACCGTAAATTATCTAAGCTGTGGAAATAAATTTTGTAAGTGCTTGTACAATGCTACGTCAAATAACTCATAACAATCATACAGTCTCTAAAATAGAAACTGAAATAACAAAATCAAAAAAAGAAAAAATTGCTATGAAAAAATTAATCTCAATGTTCGTTTTACTTTTATCTGTAACATTTGCAGCACAAGCGCAAGATAAAATGATGAAAGATGCTCCTACAAAAGTTATTGCCTTAGAGCAAACTAAAGGTGAGTTTACTCAAAAACAAATCGTTGTAAATGAAGGAACTTACACCTTCTCTATTGCAAATAACAACGTGGGTACAGATGTAGGATTTGTTTTAGTACCAAAAGGTAAAGACATTTCAAATCCAGAAAACCACATAAAAACAGCTTATGTAACTGCCGTTGTACCTAACAATACGACAGGTAGCTCAAACGCAACTACACTCAAAAAAGGTGAGTACGTATACTTCTGCCCGCTTAACAAAACAGCTACAGATAACGTTCTTATAGTAGAATAAGGTACACTACAGTTATCAAGGCCCCATACATAACGTATGGGGCTTTTTTTTGGTTATTTTTGAACCAGAAAACTATGACTATGAAAAAATACATCGCATTACTATCTATTGTTGCTTTAACGCTAAGTTGTAATGAAAATTCAAAAACAGCCACTCAAGATGAAGCAGAAGTAATATTTACTCCCACTACCGAAGCCGAAAAAATTGCCTATGCAAACGGTATAGAAAACTGGGATAATGTAACACAACTAGACTTCACCTTTAATGTAGATCGAGGTGGTAATACCGTCGCAAAGCGCTCTTGGTCTTGGAAACCAAAACAAAATGAAGTCACAATGACCACTACAAGTGACACTGTTACTTACAATCGTGCAAGCGTAGACAGTACCTCTATGGCGGCAGACCAAGGTTTTATAAATGATAAATACTGGCTACTAGCTCCATATCAAATACTTTGGGATGAAGGAACAACAATTACTGTAAATGATAGTGTTATGAGTCCGCTTTCGCGAAAGCGTAGTCATAAACTTACCTTACTGTATGGTGATGAAGGCGGTTATACACCAGGAGATGCTTATGATTTTTACTACGGTGATGATTACCGTATCACAGAGTGGGTTTTTAGAAAAGCAAACGCTAGCGAGCCTTCTATGATTACCACTTTTGAAGGATATGAAAATATAAATGGCTTACAGATTGCTACAGATCACAAAAGTGAAGATGGTAGTTTCAGGCTCTATTTTACAGATGTAAAAGCATACAATTAATATGAATTTTAGTCAAAAAAGCAAAAGCCCAAAGTGGAATTTAATCACCTTGGGCTTTTTTATAATTTTAAGTTTCTTGATGCTGTCATACAGCGATTATGGAACGCTACAAAAGTCTTCTCAATCTATTGTTTACATACCTATCATTATAGGCATTGCAAGCATTATTATTTATGCGCTATCTAGACTGTTTACAAAGCGTTACAACTGGATTATAACTTTACTAGGCATTATTATTATGCTTATGATTGCTATTCCCATATTTTTTGGAGCAGCAAAGCATAATTAATTATTTACCCTTAGACATTGCTCTGTGACGCTCTCTTGCTAGTAATGTGTTTTTAAGTAACATAGCAATTGTCATAGGTCCTACTCCACCAGGAACTGGGGTAATAAAACTAGCTTTCTTACTTACAGCATCAAAATCTACATCACCTGTGATGTAGTAACCTCTCTCTCTAGACTCGTCTGGCACACGTGTGATACCTACATCTATAATTACTGCATCATCTTTTACCATCTCTGCTTTAAGGAAACCAGGGACACCTAATGCGGTAATAATAATATCTGCTTGCGAGGTAATCTGAGTTATATTTTTTGTGTGACTGTGAGTTAATGTCACCGTAGAGTTACCTGGAAAACCTTTACGCCCCATAAGTATACTCATAGGTCTTCCTACTATATGACTACGACCTATTACAACAGTATGTTTACCCTTAGTCTCTACACCATAACGATCCATAAGTTCTAATATCCCAAATGGTGTTGCAGGTATAAACGTACTCATATCTAGTGACATCTTTCCAAAGTTTGTAGGGTGAAAACCATCTACATCTTTATCTGGATTTACTGCTAGTAGTACCTTTTGAGTATTAATTTGTGGCGGTAATGGTAACTGTACGATAAAACCATCTATATCATCATTATCATTAAGTTCTTCAATCTTATCTAGCAACTCTATCTCACTAGTGGTATTAGGCATACGCACCATAGTAGACTCAAAGCCTACACGCTCACACGCGCGCACCTTGCTACCTACATAAGTAAGAGAAGCACCATCATTACCTACAATTACTGCAGCAAGGTGAGGCACCTTCTCGTTATTTGCCTTCATTTTATCAACGTCGGCTTTGATTTCATTTTTAATGTCGTTTGAGGTTTTTTTACCGTCGAGAATTACCATAAGTGACTCCTTATTATTTTGATTAGTTAGGTATATAAAAGAGCAAAGGCATCCTTTAAGAATGCCTTTGTATATAATTTATTTCATTTGATTCATCATCTGCATCATCTTTCGGCCACCGCCGCCCTGCATCATTTTCATCATTTTACTCATTTGGTTAAACTGCTTGAGTAACTGGTTTACTTGTTGTACAGAGGTACCAGATCCTTTTCCTATACGCTTTTTACGACTTGCGTTTATAGTAGAAGGGTTTTCACGTTCTCCTGGTGTCATAGAGTGTATAATTGCTTCTATATGTTTAAAAGCGTCGTCATCTATATCTACATCCTTGAGCATTTTTCCGGCACCTGGGATCATCCCCATTAGGTCCTTCATATTACCCATTTTCTTTACTTGCTGGATTTGCTTTAAGAAATCGTCAAAACCAAACTGGTTTTTTGCTATCTTCTTTTGAAGCTTTCTAGCTTCTTCCTCATCAAACTGCTCTTGTGCTCTCTCTACTAGTGAGACAACATCTCCCATACCTAAGATACGGTCTGCCATACGAGAAGGGTAGAAAACATCTATAGCCTCCATCTTTTCTCCTGTACCTATAAACTTAATAGGTTTATCTACTACAGATTTTATTGAGATTGCGGCTCCACCTCGTGTATCACCATCTAACTTTGTAAGTATAACTCCGTCAAAGTTAAGAATATCATTAAAGGCTTTTGCTGTGTTTACAGCATCTTGACCTGTCATTGAGTCTACTACAAAAAGTGTCTCTTGAGGCTGTATAGCAGTGTGTACATCTGCTATTTCCTTCATCATTGCTTCATCTACTGCTAGACGACCTGCGGTATCAATAATTACTACGTTGTGACCGTTTGCTTTCGCGAAAGCGATACCATCTTGAGCAATTTTTACAGGGTTCTTCTCATCACGGTCTGAGTATACATCTACCTTAATCTGGTCTCCCACTACGTGTAGCTGGTCTATTGCCGCTGGACGATATACATCACAGGCTACTAGAAGTGGTTTTTTAGTTTTCTTAGTTTTAAGAAAGTTTGCCAGTTTACCAGAGAAGGTTGTTTTACCAGAACCTTGCAGTCCAGACATAAGGATAATAGACGGAGTTGCAGAAAGGTTTATGCCTGCAGCATCACCTCCCATGAGCTCTGTAAGCTCATCCTTTACTATCTTAACCATTAATTGACCCGGTTGAAGAGTCGTTAATACGTCAGATCCTAGTGCCTTTTGTTTTACACGATTTGTAAATTCTTTGGCAGTTTTAAAGTTAACATCTGCATCTATAAGCGCACGACGTACTTCCTTAAGAGTTTCGGCTACATTTACTTCTGTAATGCTTCCGTGTCCTTTTAAGACGTGGAGGGCTTTATCTAACTTATCACTTAAATTATCAAACATAGTTTTCTGGTAGTATGTAAAGGTTGCAAATTTAAGAATTTGAAGCGGTTTTGCACAGATTAACAGATGTAGATTCTATAAAAAAAACCAAAAAAATATGGCTACCTATAAAGATAGCCATATCATATATGTCGCTTACTCAGTACTGCGATAG
>JAHDEV010000007.1 GCA_020628615.1 Dokdonia sp. | reverse complement strand
TTATCAGAACTTATAGCTTGTTTAAAAACTGGCAGTGTCGCATTAATAGATTCTTGAGCCGCTTGATACACCGCTTCTTGCCCTAGGTAGTCGTTACCTGAGGCTATGGCATCCATAAGTTGTGTAAACTTATTTGATAACGGAGCTTCTCTACCCGACTGTAATCTAAAGTACTGTTGCATAAATTCGCTCTTTTTAAGCGACTGTAAGGCATCTTCTGCTTGAAAAGCAGACTGGTATAGCCAGTTTTTCTTAAAGTCTGTGAGATCTACGGTAGCTAGCGCCTCCACCTCTGTCATAAAATCTTCGGTAGTTACATTTTTATATGCATACTTTTTGAGGTAATTCTGCACAGCGAGATCAAAGGTGTTTGCCCCTACTCGCTCTCGTAATATGTGTATTGCCCAAGCACCTTTTTGATAATAGGTAAGACTACTTCCTCCAGAAGCAACAAGCTTTTGCCCCTTGCCTTGATCGCTTAAAGCTCGTAACTGCTCTGCAGTTTCAAAGAGTTTAAAATAAAAATAGTCATCACCAAAGATCTCGCGTTCGGCGAGAAGTGCGTAGTACGTGGCAAATCCCTCTTGTAGCCAGTGGTGCTCACTCTTAGTCTCTGTAACTAGATCTCCAAACCACTGGTGTGCAAGCTCGTGTGCATTTACGTTTACATAATTACGATCTGTAAAGCCTATCGCATCTACCATAAAATCGTCAGAAAAGATGGTGCAACTCGCATTCTCCATACCAGCATACAAGAAATCTTTTACGGGTACTTGTTTATATACCTTAAAAGGAAATGGCACACCTATCTTACGTTCTAAAAAGTCAAAAACCTCTTTGGAGTATCTATAAGTAGCCTCTACCTGCAACGAGTCTTCTGGATAATAGTAATATTCTAAAGGTACACCAGATGCGGCCGTAGCTGTTTTTACATCATAATTTCCCACCACAAGCGCCACGAGATAGCTTGCTATGGGCTTTTGCATATCAAATTCTGAAATTAAAATGTTATAATCTTTTAACGTTTTTGCAGCTACCCCATTTGCAATGACTGTATGTCTATTGTGTCCCGTCACTTTGAGATCAAATATGATTTTGTCATTCATATCATCTATACTAGGCAACCAGTGTGAGGTGTACTTGCCTTGACCTTGCGTCCAGAACTGCTCACTCCCATTATTATTTACAAAATAAGCGGCTTGAGAAGGCTGCACCGAGTAGTCAAAAACTGCTTTGTAGGTAGCACCAGCTTTAAAACTTCCGTCAAAAATTATAGTAGTATCTGTTGCGCTTATGGCAAATGTGGGTGTTTTATCTACGAGTTGCATTTTCTTTCCATCCATCACAACTTGATTTACATCTTGTAAAGCGGTAAAGGTTGTAGTTACTTTTCCTAGAACAGATTTGGTATCAAAATCAAGTGATAAGGAAGCGGTAACCTCCTTAAAATCTATGGTTTTGGTTTGAGCAGATATTTCTTGGGTATACGCTTTCGCGAAAGCGGAAACAGCAACAATAAAGAACAACAGGTATTTCATATACTCAAAATAACAACTTTTGAGCCAGTATCTTTTATACAGGCATTCAAAAATTTGAGTTAAAGGCTTATTTTTACTTTTAATGAATCCCACATTTTTACAAACTCCCATAGACTATCTTAAAGGCGTAGGACCTAACAGAGCAGACTTGTTGCGCTCTGAGCTGGGTATACACACCTTTCAGGACTTGATGCATCTTTTCCCGCACAGGTATATAGATAAAACGCGCTATTATAAAATAAGCGAGCTTGAGCGCAGTAATGCAGAGGTGCAAATTATAGGAAAGTTTACCAGTATGAAAATGGTAGAGGGTAAAGGTCGCAGGCTTGTGGCAACCTTTAGAGATGATGGTGGGCAAATGGAGCTAGTATGGTTTAGAGGTCATAAATGGATTAAGGAGGCTATTAAAATGAATACGCCTTATGTAATTTTTGGAAAATGCAATTATTACAACGGTAAATTCTCGATGCCACATCCAGAGATGGAACTACTTTCTGAGCACGAAAAAAGCATAAGATCTGCTATGCAACCTGTGTACCCATCTACCGAAAAATTATCTAATCGTGGCATCACAAATAAGGTGGTAAACGGAGTGATGCAAACCCTCTTTATGGAGGCGAAAAATCACCTCTTTGAGAGCCTCTCAAAACCCCTTGTTACAGAGCTCAAATTAATGCCAAAAAGAGAGGCACTTTTTAACGTTCATTTTCCGCAATCTCAAGAGCATCTTGCACGTGCTCAATACCGATTAAAATTTGAAGAATTTTTTTATATCCAGTTGCAACTTGCCTTTAAAAATGTAAACCATAAGACCAAAATAAAAGGGTATCCTTTTGAGAAAGTTGGCCCCATTTTTACAGAGTTTTATAACGACCATTTACCCTTTGAGTTGACCGGTGCACAAAAACGTGTTCTTAAAGAAATACGTCACGACCTAGGTACAAATGCACAAATGAACAGGCTTTTACAAGGAGATGTAGGTTCTGGGAAGACCATAGTAGCGCTTATGTCAATGTTAATGGCACTTGACAACGGTTTTCAGGCTTGTTTAATGGCGCCTACTGCCATACTGGCAGTGCAACACTATCAAGGATTATTGGAACTATGTAAAGAACTGAATACCAGTATTTCATTACTTCAAGGTTCAACCAAAGCTTCAGAACGTAAAATTATACACGAGCAGCTCGAAAATGGTGAGTTAGACATCCTTATAGGCACACACGCGCTACTAGAAGACAAGGTAAAATTTAAGAATCTTGGCCTCGCAGTTATAGATGAGCAACACCGTTTTGGGGTAAAGCAACGCAGCAAGTTATGGCACAAAAATGAGTACCCACCACACGTACTTGTGATGACCGCCACCCCTATCCCCCGCACCCTGGCGATGACCGTTTATGGTGATCTAGATGTGAGTGTAATTGATGAGTTACCACCAGGCAGAAAAGCCATAAAAACGGTACATAGATATGACGCAAATAGACTCAAAGTTTTTAAGTTTATAAGGGACGAAATTGCCCTAGGAAGACAGGTCTATATTGTGTACCCATTAATACAAGAATCTGAGGCGATGGATTACAAAGATTTGATGGATGGCTACGAGAGTATTTCTCGTGAATTTCCGATGCCAGAATATCAAATTTCTATCGTGCACGGAAAGATGAAACCAGACGATAAAGAGATTGAAATGAATCGCTTTATAAAAGGTGAAACTCAAATTATGGTCGCCACAACCGTAATAGAAGTGGGTGTAAATGTTCCTAATGCATCAGTTATGATTATTGAGAGTGCAGAGCGTTTTGGGTTAAGCCAGTTACACCAGCTGCGTGGTCGTGTAGGCCGCGGTGCAGAGCAGAGCTATTGTATCCTTATGACCAGTCACAAACTCTCTAGCGATAGTAAAGTGCGCCTAGAGACAATGACACGTACTAATGATGGCTTTGAAATAGCAGAGGTAGATCTCAAACTACGAGGCCCAGGAGACATTACAGGAACACAGCAAAGTGGCGCTCTTAACCTTAAAATAGCAGATATTATACGTGACAATGACATTCTAAAGGTAGCCAGAAGCTACGCCTGGCAACTGGTAAAAGACGACCCTAAGTTTCAAAAAGAAGAAAACCAAATCATACGTTTTATGTATGCCCAGATGATGAAGTTTAAGAATATCTGGAGTTATATCTCTTGATTACTCTAAAAGCAACCCCGTTACAAAATCCTTAAAATCTTTTTCAAACTCAAGATACTTCCCCCCTGTCGCTTTACCGTTATACCCAGTATGTATGCGCCTCACAGCTCCTTTTTTATCTATATAAATTGTGGTTGGGTATGAAAGAACGTGATTAAGCATAGGCAATGTTTTTGCAGCAGCAGCCTTGTCTGCTCCTTGCCCATACTGTGCCAAGAGCACCGGATAAGGAAGCTCTAACCTATCTTTAAGGCGTTTTATACTCTTGCGCGCAGCCTCTTCTGTTTTTGCATATTCATAAGCCAGACCTATGACTGCAAGATCTTTTGATGGATTCGTTTTTAGATAATCCCTATAAAACTTAGACTCCTCTATACAGTTAGGACACCAAGAGCCCAATATCTGCACAAGCACGACTTTATTTATAAACCGCTCATCTTGCAGAGAAATGATATTCCCGCTTTCATCTGGAAAGGCAAAGTCAACACGATCATAGCCTTCTTTGAGATATGTAAGATTCTTTGCATCTGGCAACTCATAAGTGTCGTTACGTTTTGCTACAAAAGGCTCTTTCCAATGATTACCGCTATAAAAATCACCTTGCATCGTACTATCTGTTACGGTAGCCACAAATAGAAAAGCGTGTGCCCCGTCAAAGGTAGAGAGACGCATCTCATCACCATTAATCCTACCCTCAAGATACCTATAATCTCCGGTGGTTGTTCTAAAAGTACCTGTTACAACAGCTCCCGCACGCTTAAACATACCCTTTGCAATGTAACGATCTTCTTCACTCTCTGGGCTAAAAACTGTTTCCCAACTACCTGTGACATTCACATACGGCGGCTTATCATCTTCTTGAGTATACTCAGTAATAAAACGTACTGAGTCTCCATACACCATCTTAAAAGGGACTATGCGATCAAGACTGGGCTTTATAAAATTACCCGTTATTAGGTTTCCGCTTTCGCGAAAGCGTCCAGAAAAATATCCCTCAAAAACTGGAGTTTGAATACGTACACTATCACCCGTAATCGTTATCTCATCTACCAGAATGCGCTCTTCGGCATTATGTATAGCAAGTGTCCCGTCTTCAAAAGACTCAAAGACAAAAGGCAACTCCTCATTATCTTGAACTGCTAGTGTAGCACGCCACACACCTTCTTTAATACCTTTATTTACTGGCGAATGCACGTCTTTTTTACAAGAAAACAAACTAGCCAAAACTAAAATGATCAATATTTTATTCATAAAACAAAGTTATAGTAACCGCAACTTTAAAAAAGATGTGACAATCACTTTATTATACAAGTGCAAAATATACGGTTATAAGTAATGAAATGGGGATATATACGCTTTCGCGAAAGCGTAAAAAACTACACAGATACTCTCGCTTCTCCTTTGCCTACTTGCTTACTTATCCTATATTTGCCTACTTCAAAAAGCTCCATTTTTATGAAAATTTCTTACAACTGGTTAAAGCAGTTTATTGATATAGATTGGGATGCCGAAAAAACTGGCGAACTCCTAACAGACCTAGGTCTAGAGATAGAAGGTATAGATACATACCAAAGTGTAAAAGGCGGTCTAGAAGGGATTGTAATAGGTCACGTGCTTACCTGCGAGCAACACAGCAATGCAGATAAGCTTAAAGTAACTACGGTAGACATAGGTGGCGAGGCTCCTGTACAGATAGTTTGTGGTGCGCCAAATGTAGCCGCAGGCCAAAAAGTACCCGTTGCAACTATAGGCACTACCTTATACACAGAAGAAGGTGAAGCGTGGAAAATTAAGAAAGGAAAAATACGTGGTGAGGAATCTCACGGTATGATCTGTGCCGAAGATGAGCTAGGTCTAGGTAAGAGTCACGATGGTATTATGATACTAGACGAGGCACTTGTACCAGGTACACCAGCTGCTCAAGTCTTTGAAATAGAAAATGATCAAGTTTTTGAAATAGGTCTTACGCCTAACCGTGCAGATGCTATGAGCCACTGGGGTGTTGCCCGTGATCTAAAAGCTGGATTGTTACAGAAAGAGATAAACAAAGGACTTATCACTCCATCTACCTCTTCTTTTAAAATAGAAAAGCGTGTACATAAAATAGATGTAGATGTACTAGACTCAGAAAAAGCACCACGCTACGCGGGAGTTGTAATAAGCGGTCTAAAGGTACAAGACTCTCCAGAGTGGTTACAGCACAGACTCAAAGCTATAGGCCTCTCGCCTATTAATAATATTGTAGATGCGACTAATTATGTACTTCACGAGCTAGGGCAACCGCTACACGCCTTTGACCTTAGTAAAATCACTGGAGAAAAGATTGAGGTGCGCACACTTGAAGCTGGAACAAAGTTTACAACACTAGACGGTGTAGAACGTGAACTGCACGAAGATGATCTTATGATCTGTGATGCAGAGAAGCCTATGTGTATTGCCGGAGTTTTTGGCGGTTTACATAGTGGCGTTTCAGAAAATACAAATGCCATCTTTTTAGAAAGCGCTTACTTTAACCCTGTGGCTGTGCGTAAAACAGCAAAGCGCCACGGACTTAATACAGACGCATCTTTCCGTTTTGAGAGAGGTATCGATCCTAATATTACTGAGTATGCGCTTACGAGAGCTGCTATTCTCATTATGGAGATAGCCGGTGGAGAGATTACAAGCGAGATAGTAGATATCTACCCTAAAAAGATAGAAGACCAGCAGGTGTTCTTAAACTTTGATAATACTACAAAACTTATAGGTCAAGAATTACCTCGTGAGGTGATTAAAGAAATTTTAATGTCACTAGATATTAAAATTAATAACGTGACAGAAAGTGGTATAGGTATGACCATACCAGCTTTTAGAAACGACGTAACTAGAGAGGCAGACGTTATAGAGGAAATACTACGTGTATATGGTTATAACAACATCTCTTTTGGCAACAAGCTTAATGCTACCGTATCATCTACCTCAAAATTTGATGATCACAGAGTAAGTGATGTAGTGGGTAATCAACTCGCGGCACAAGGCTTTTATGAGATGATGGCAAACAGCCTTACCACTCCAGCCTACACAACACTTTCTGAAAATCTTAAAGATGCATACAATGTAGAGATGCTTAACCCGCTAGGTAAAGAGCTTAGTGTAATGAGACAGTCTATGCTGTTTTCTGGACTTGAGGCAATCTCGTATAATGTAAACCGCCGTCGTAGTGATATAAAGCTCTTTGAGTTTGGAAAAACATATCACAATTACCCAGGTGAGCGCAAGGAAGATAAGCACCTAGCATTATTTGTAACAGGTAATCGCAACAGTGAGTCGTGGACAGGAGCTAGCGCCCCTACTAACTTCTTTTACTTAAAAGGTGTTGTGACATCAGTACTAGAAAAACTTAATATTACCAGAGTACGCCCTTCAAGTGTAAAAAATGATTTATTTTCTGAAGCTGTAGGTTTATCTCTCGGAAAACAAGAAGTGGTAACCTACGGTATTGTAAAGAAAAGTGTTTTAAAGAAATTTGACATTTCTCAAGACGTATACTTTGCAGATTTTAACTGGGACGCGATTTTAGAAATTGCTGCTCGTAATAAAGTACGCTTTAAAGATATCCCAAAGTATCCATCTGTGCGTAGAGACTTTGCCTTATTACTTGACACAAAGGTTCAGTTTGAGGAGGTTGCAACGCTTGCAAAACAAACAGAAAAGCAACTACTCAAAGAAGTAAACCTTTTTGACGTATATGAGGGTAAAAACTTGCCAGAAGGAAAGAAAAGTTATGCTGTGAGCTTCTTACTACAAGACGAAAACAAAACACTCACAGATAAGAATATTGACAAAGTGATGAGCAAATTGCAACAGCGATTTGAAAAAGAACTAGGCGCAACACTTAGATAATCACTTTAATAAATTACTTTAAGTCCCAAATTCTTTTAAAAGAATTTGGGACTTTTTATTTGATATGATTCAAACATCTTACGATTAAACAAACACAACTTCCTGCAATTAAGACCTTAACATATTTGTTTAATAGTTTCAATAATTTTGTGCAGTACGACCAGTACATTGACATTGCGGCTTTTGTATTGTATATTTAGTAGAAAAAAAAGATGCTATTAACCAGAACAAACATTCACGATAAATTATTACGTGAGCGCAGCAAGAGTGAGCAAGAGCAAGATATTCTGGCTCAAGTAGAAGCTATTTTTACGCAAGACCGCTTTCGCGAAAGCGGAATCTTAAAAACCCTTAATAGTCCTTCTGGCTCAGGTTACAATGAGTTTAACATAGACCTACTGGATGCCGAAAATATATTCCACATTAAACAAATAGAAAAGATTTGTATAGATTACAGACTTCGTTTTCTAGACACAAAATATTTTAAAGGTAAATACCCACAGCAAGCACTTGACAATATTAAATATCTTGAAAACACGCACAATACAGAGCTAGATGGTTTTAAAATCATAGCGCCGTCAAAAATGTTTGTGCTAGAAAAAGCAGACGACCCTTTACTTTTTGCCCCTATGGGTAATGGGTATTACTACCTTATACATAAATGGGGAAATGATCTTAATCCCTTTAGAAAGCAGTGGGCTTGGTCATTTAAATCTTTTGAAAACCTCATTGTAACTACACTTTTGATAAGTCTAGTCGCTACTATGCTTATACCAGACGGTCTTTTTACAAAGAATCAAGATTTTAGTCAAGATGTTATGGTCTTTTTCTTTATGTTTAAGTCCATCGGAGCGATTGTGTTATTTTATGCCTTTGCACTAGGTAAAAATTTCAACAAAGCGATATGGAATAGCACTTACGATAAAACAAGATAACTATATGAGTATACTACCAGATTCCCGTTATGAGAAGATCCACACTGGGTCTGCCATTGAGACTAAGCGTTTACAGATCATTCTAGAAGAACAAGGAATCCCTAGTATACTGAGAGATGATAATGAGAGTGCAAAGCTAGCTGGCTATGCGCTTGCCACGCCAGATCAATCTAGATTACTGGTAGATAAGGAACATCTTGTTAAAGCAAAGCACATTGTTACGGCGGCACTAGAAGATTTTGAAGCAAATGCACTCACAGATGATGAGCTCACCGCTCTATCACAAGAAGAGCCACAAAGCACGCCTATAAAAACGATTACTAGAAATACTACAGAAAAGAAAAAGCCAGGAGTATCTCCTGGCCGTCTTATCTTTTATGTGCTCTTCTTATTATACTCCTTATGGCGCTTATCACCTTTATTAAGAGGTGAAGAGTTACCTATACTTCGTATTATAATAAGCGGTGCGTTAAGTATATTCTGTATTTATATGCTCATCTCTTACTTCACTAATAAAAAGTAAGCGAGTAGCCTACTCGTACATCGCCATACGCTGCTCTCTGATGCTCTTATCACTCATATACTCATCAAAGTTCATAAAGCGATCTATCACACCTTTAGGAGTAAGCTCTATTACACGGTTACCTACTGTGCTTGCAAACTCGTGATCGTGTGTAGTAAGCATTACAGTGCCCTTAAAGTTTTTAAGTGCATTGTTAAACGCTGTAATAGACTCAAGGTCTAAGTGGTTTGTAGGCTCATCTACCATTAAGATGTTTGCACGCTTCATCATCATTTTTGAAATCATACAGCGCACTTTTTCTCCTCCAGACAATACGTCTGACATCTTAAGTGCTTCTTCACCAGAAAAAATCATTTTCCCTAAGAAACCTCTTAAGAAAACTTCTTCCCTCTCCTCTTCTGTTTGTGCATACTGGCGTAGCCAGTCTACAAGGTTAAGCGTTCCGTCTTGAAAATATGAAGAGTTATCAAGTGGCAGGTACGATTGCGTTGTTGTTACCCCAAAATCAAAACTACCGCTATCTGGAGTTTGATTACCATTTATAATTTCATAAAATGCTGTAGTAGCACGACTATCACGAGAAAATAATACTGCCTTGTCACCTTTATTTAGATTGATATCTACACCTTTAAAAAGTATATCCCCATCTAGACTTGCAGTAAGGCCTGCACAATTAAAAATTTGATCTCCAGCCTCACGATCCCTGTCAAATATAATACCTGGGTAACGACGGCTAGAAGGCTTAATCTCTTCTATATTAAGTTTATCTATCATCTTCTTACGAGATGTAGCTTGCTTAGATTTTGCAACGTTTGCAGAGAATCTAGCGATAAACTCTTGTAATTCTTTTTTCTTCTCTTCTGCCTTTTTGTTTTGCTGTGCTCTTTGTCTTGCTGCTAGTTGAGATGACTCATACCAGAAGGTATAGTTACCACTATAGTGAGTAATCTTACCGTGATCTATATCTGATATGTGTGTACATACCGCATCAAGAAAGTGACGGTCGTGAGAGACTACAATCACACAGTTCTCATAATTTGCTAAGAAGTTTTCTAGCCAAGCAATTGTTTCATAATCCAAGTCGTTTGTAGGCTCATCCATAATAAGCACATCTGGATTACCAAAAAGCGCCTGTGCGATTAAGACACGTACACGTTGCTTACCATCAAGATCTGCCATAGATGTATGGTGCAAATCTTCTTTTATACCAAGGTTAGATAGCATTGTAGCTGCGTCACTATCTGCATTCCAGCCATTCATCTCTTCAAACTGTACTTGAAGCTCCCCTATGCGGTCTGCATTCTCGTCTGAGTAGTCTGCATACAGGGCATCAATTTCTGTCTTTATTTTGTAAAGAGGTTTATTACCCATTACTACAGTCTCTAGTACAGCATACTCATCATAAGCATAATGGTTTTGCTCTAGTACAGACATACGTTTACCTGGCTCTAGGTGTACGTGACCAGAAGTAGGCTCCTGTTGCCCTGTTAATATTTTGAGGAAGGTAGACTTACCCGCACCGTTTGCACCTATAATACCATAGCAGTTGCCATTAAGAAACGAAGTGTTTACTTCGTCAAATAAAACGCGTTTACCAAATTGAACTGAAAGATTAGAAACTGATAACATATAATTGTCTGTTTAGAGCCTGCAAAAATACCTATTATTAAAGAAATTTTAAACATAAGGATAGTTAAATGCTTTTAACGTGGCTTTAACAACTTAAATACACCTTTAAAGTTATTTTTGAGAACAATGCGCTATGCTTACTTTTAAAGCATAAATCAATACCCTATATGAAATATCAAATCGCTCTTCTCTCGTTACTTGTAGTATTTACAAGCAGTTGTATCTCAGAAGATAAGAACAAGGCAGAAGGAACTTATATAGGTGGAGAAATAATAAATCCTGTACAGAGCTACGTCTTACTACGTAAGGGAGAGAAAGTTACAGACAGCATACCTCTAGATAGACGTAATAGATTTTTACATAAACTGGAAAATTTTGAAAGTGGTCTTTACCGCTTTGAGCACGGAGAGCATCAAATAGTTCATATAGAAGAAGGAGACAGCATTCTACTGCGCGTTAATACTAAGGAGTTTGATGAGTCTTTAAGCTTCTCCGGCTACGGTTCTGATAAAAGTACATTTCTTATAGATATGTACTTACACTGGGAATCTGAAAACAAAAATATTAAAAGAAAATATCAAAAAAATCCTGAAAATTTTCAGAAGACCTTGGACTCAATGTCCATAATTCATCAAGAGGAACTTAGTAGTTTCTTAAATCACCCAGAAGCTTCATACTCTGATGATTTTATAGACATCGCCAGAGCAGTTTCAAAACTAGATAACTACCAGCGCAAAGAGCTTTACCCATTTGCCCATTATGGAAAAGACAAACTTAACTTCATTAAAACATTACCGGGTGACTTTTACCGCTTTCGCGAAAGCGTAGATATAAACAATCCTAATCTAGATGAGTTATACGGTTTTAGAAGATATCTGGGATCATACATAAACCATCTGAGCTTTTTAAGATATGGTGACCAGTCTAAGTATGACCGTATGTCTTACGTGCACAATCACCACCAGATTGCTGTTATAGATAGTATTATTACAAATGAGCCGCTCAAAGAAAGACTTCTCAACCAGATGGCGCGTATTTTTATAGCAAACAGCAACAACTCTCAAGAGGTTGCAACCTTGTTTGATGAGATTAAGGCCGTTTCTTCATCTCAAGAAACCATTGATAATATAGATGCATTATATGCTAACAATGAGAGTATGCAGGCTGGAAACACGATACCAGATGTTCTTATCGTAGATACTAACCTTGCAATGAGCACACTGTCAAGTCGTATAACAAAGCCTACTGTACTATACTTTTGGTCTTACTCGAGAAAGTCACATATGAACAACTCGCACCAAAAAGCTAAAGATTTACAACGAAAATATCCCGAGTTTAACTTCATAGCTATTAATGTAAATAAAGAACAAGATAAGTGGATACGTCACCTAGATAATAAAAATTACAACTCACTTATGGAATACCAACTTGCAAAACCAGACTTGGGAAGAAAGCAACTAGTACTCAATGATATTAATAAGACAATAGTGCTAGATAGAAAAGGGGTGATTCTTAATAGCCACGCAAACATACACAGCTCAAAATTTGAGAATGAGCTTCTTGCATATTTAAATCAATAAGCCATATATAATCACATAAAAAAAGCCTCCTTAGTAAAGGAGGCTTTTTTATTCTTAAGTATTTAATAAGATTTACTTATTACCCTTCTCATAGTCTGCTAGAAACTTAGCAAGACCACTATCTGTAAGTGGGTGTCTTAATAATCCCTCTATAGAAGATAAAGGACCTGTCATCACATCTGCACCTATTTTTGCACAATCTATTACGTGCATTGTATGTCTTACTGAAGCAGCTAGAATTTGTGTATCAAACATATAGTTATCATATATGTGACGTATCTCTGCTATAAGATTAAGTCCATCTGTAGAGATATCATCAAGTCTCCCTATAAATGGTGATACATATGTGGCACCAGCCTTTGCTGCAAGTAATGCTTGCCCGCAAGAAAATACAAGTGTACAGTTAGTACGTATACCTTTATCAGAAAAATATTTTATAGCCTTAATACCATCCTTGATCATAGGTACCTTTACTACGATTTGCTCGTGTAATGCAGCGAGCTCCTCCCCTTCTTTAATCATCTCATCATAAGTAGTAGAGATTACCTCTGCACTCACATCTCCTGTAGCAATAGCACAGATATCCTTATAATGTTGTAAGATATTCTCACGACCTGTGATACCCTCTTTTGCCATAAGTGATGGGTTTGTAGTTACCCCGTCAAGAACACCAAGGTCTTGCGCTTCTCTAATCTGGTCTAAGTTTGCGGTGTCTATAAAAAATTTCATAGGTTTTTCTTTTGTTGATTATACACAAATGTAGCTAAAAGTGATAAGTCGTTTCCCTTACAAGGATTAATTGTTTGTTAACTACAAGCCATAATGGTTGAGCAACAGTTTTTCATACCAAGTATCTGGCAGCATACGCTTAAGTGCTATACTAAAACGTTGCATAAAGAACCCAACTCGATAATGCACTTTTGGATTTTTTGATTCCATAACGCGTTTTATGACTTTTGCCATAATAGCGGTGTCCATTCCTTTATCTACGTGCTCATCCATAAGAGCTAGCGTGTTCTTGTAATTATCTTTATAAGGTGAGTTATCTAGTACGGGAGCGTGATATCTACCTGCAGCAATATTAGTTGCAAAATCTCCTGGCGCAACGGTAGTCATCTTCACATCAAACTCTTTAAGCTCCATACGGTATGCCTCTGTAGTGATACCTAGAGCCCCTTTTGTAGCTGAGTAAATACCACGATATGGCAACCCCATATATCCAGCTATAGATGTAATATTTATAACCATACCAGAGCGTTGTGCTCGCATAGTAGGTAATACTGCTTTAATCACTTCTAGTGCGCCAAAGTAATTTGTTTCAAAAACACGTCTCGTCTCAGTATCCGGTGTTTCTTCAAGAGGTCCCGTTATACCCATACCTGCATTATTTATAAGGTAATCTATTTTACCTTCGGCTTTGAGGAGTATAGATACTGCTGCTGTTATGGTCTCTGGCTTTGTTACATCAAGTGCGAGCATATGCACACCGTTTTCTACACTATTTTTAGGATTACGGCTTGTACCATAAACTGTGTATGAATGATTTACTAAAAACTGTGCGATGGCTTGCCCTATACCAGAAGAGGCACCGGTGATTAAAACTACTTTTGACATATGTTATTTTAGAGTGGGTCAAAGATAAGAAGATATCACCTTTACAGATACCATCATCTCAAATTACTAAGGAAGCGTTTATGGGGTGTTATTACGCTTTCGCGAAAGCGTAAAAAAAAGCGTCCAATTACTTGAACGCTTTTAAAATAATTTCTTTTGTAACGCTACTATAAGCGACGCGCTTTATCAAAAAACGCGTAGTACGGTGCCGTGTCTCGTAGCATACTGTATCCAGACACCTCGTCTTTTCTTCTTCCATTTGCATCTAGCAATAGTACGGTAGGGAAAGACTTGTCTCTATTATACTTGTCCTGCAGCTTCATATTTTTCTTTTTCTGCTCTGGTGTAATTATGTCTTCTCTAAAAGGGATATCTATCTCAAGTAGCACAAAGTCGTCTGCCTGCTGGATAAATTTATCTGTTTCCCATAAATCTTTTTTAAGCATTTTGCACGGGCCACACCAGTCACTACCTGTAAAATACATTAAGATAGGCTTACCTTGACGCTGTGCTACTTTCTTTGCTTTATCAAAATCTGTGTACCATTTTGCCTGCTGCGCTTGCATAGTCGCTGCCGAAATGAGTAGTAAAAAGACGATGAATTTTTTCATTATAGTTGTTTTAGGGCTGTTGCAAATTTAAAAACTTCTAGAAATAAACAACAATCTTGCCACAAAATTGTAATTGCTCACAATTTACAAAACTTACTATAATTCTAAAACTGCATTTGAAATAGGTTTTCTCACCTTCTTTAAAGAAGAAAACATATCATCTTCTGCCCTATACCCTACTGGCATTACAAGTACTGGTTGTATACCGTGTTTATCAAGGTCAAGTGCCTCGCTGTAACCTTCTGGAGAAAAACCTTCCATAGGGCAGGCGTCTATCTCTTCAAGCGCACAAACGGTAAGTAAATTACCCATAGCAAGATATGCTTGCTTTGTCGCCCAGAGATGATTATCTGCAACGCTTACGTTTTTAAAATGGTCTAATAGATAATTTTTAAAAGGTTTTAGAACCTCGTCTGGCGTGTTGCGTGTAGCCTTGACATTGTTAAAGTAATCTTCTACATAGGTGCCATCTACGTTTTTTTCTATACAAAATACAAGTACGTGAGATGCATCTGCCACCTGTTGCTGGTTCATTGTTACAGGTACTAAAGCCTCTTGCTGCTGTTTATCACTTATTATCACAAGTCGCACTGGCTGCAGGCCAAAACTTGTGGCCGTAAGATTAAAGGCATTTTTTAAAATATCTATTTGAGCGATAGAGAGCATACGCTTGTTATCAAACTTTTTAGTCGCATATCTCCATTTTAAAGCTTCTATTACTTGTAGCATTTGTTCTGTTTTTAGACCTTGCAAAGATACAGACACAAGGCTGCATATCTAGTATGTTATGCAGTAAGAATTACTAAGTCACATCTACCTATGCTTACAGTACAACAACGTATTAATGAAAGTGAAACACGCATTTTTAAAGCGGTTTTTCCTAATACGACTAACCATTATGACACCCTTTTTGGGGGTACCGCATTACATATGATGGATGAGGCTGCTTTTATATGTGCAACACGTTTCAGCCGCAAGAAAGTAGTAACTATATCTACAGATAAAATAGATTTTACAAAGGCCATTCCAGAAGGTACCATTGTAGAACTTATCGCGCGGGTGGAAACTGTGGGCAATACAAGCTGTGTGGTACGCGTTGAGATTTACAAAGAAGATATGTATAGCTATGATCGCGAGCTAGCCGTTGCGGGTAAATTTACCTTTGTCGCTATAAATGATGACAAGAAACCTATTAATATTATTGATAAAGCCTAGTGAGAAAAATTATTAAGAAAATAATCATCCTACTTTTTGCTTTTTTGGCACTCCTCGCTTGTGGGATATTTATACTCTCTGGCCACGTTAAATCTAGCACTAAAGATCAAACTTATCATAATATTAATGAGGTACCTCAAGCTTATACAGTTATTGTACTAGGTGCTAGTGTGCGATCTAACGGTGATCTATCTACTATGCTAGAAGATAGGGTGTCGAGCGCGCTCTCGCTTTATCGCGCGGGTAAAGTGTCTAGATTTTTACTCTCTGGAGATAATGGCACAAAATCTTATAATGAGCCTAAGGCTATGCAGCAGTACCTTATTAATCAAGGTGTGCCAGAAGAAGATATCTTTTTAGATTATGCAGGTTTTGACACCTATGATAGTATGTATCGAGCAAGCTCTGTTTTTAATGTAAAGGAAGCTATCGTAGTAACTCAAAAATTTCACCTACCTCGCGCACTTTTTATCGCAAATAGATTAGGTCTTGACTATTACGGCTTTATAGGAGATAAACATATCTACCAGCGTGAGAATGCTAATAAGCGCAGAGAACTTCTGGCAAATGTAAAAGCATACTTAGAGTTAGGCATAAGTAAAGAGCCTACCTATCTAGGGGCAAAAATCCCAATAGATGGGCCTCCACAATCTACATACTCAGATTAAAATGTATTTCAAAAATTAAAAAATCTACTGTAGTTTTACTCAAAAAAAGTAACCCATTGTACGCAATATTAAAAAAGGAAATCACCACATTTTTCTCATCACCTATAGGCTACTTAGTCGTAGGGTTGTTTCTAGTGGTCACAGGATTATTTTTATGGGTTTTTGAAGGAGAATTTAATATTCCTAACTCAGGCTTTGCAGACCTTGCTCCATTTTTTCTTATTGCCCCGTGGATGTTTACTTTCCTTATTCCTGCGGTAACAATGCGCAGTTTTAGTGAAGAAAAAAAAACAGGAACCTTAGAATTATTACTCACAAAACCCATTACTACATTACAACTTACGCTAGGTAAATATCTAGGTGCTTACAGCCTCATACTTATTGCTATTATACCTACGTTAATGTATGTGCTCGCTATATATATGCTAGGTAATCCCGTAGGTAATCTGGACGTAGGTGTAACCATAGGGTCATATGCTGGACTTATACTACTTGCCAGTATTTATACGGCATTAGGAATATTTATATCTGCCTGTACTAGTAATCAAATTGTTGCCTTTATTGCATCAGTAGCGCTTTGCTTTTTTCTCTATTTTGGAATTGAAGGTATCGCAGCCTACAGTAGCCTAGAGGGTACTACAACCTTTTTATCAAGCTTAAGTATTAAATCACATTATGAAAGTATAAGTAGAGGAGTCATAGACACGAGAGACCTAATCTATTTTATAAGTGTAACTGCATTTTTTATCATACTCACGATATGGAGATTGCAAAAAAACCAGTACACTTACGTGAAAAAAATCTCTAACATAGCGCAACCGATGCTCTTGTTTATAGGGGTACTATTTATAAATTATGCAGGTTCACTTGCACATAAACGTTATGACTTAACTCAAGATAATAGGTATACCATAAGCCCGCCTACAAAGGAATTATTAGATCAAATTAATAGTCCACTTATCATAGATGTTTTTCTTGAAGGAGACTTTCCTGCAGAATTTAAAAAGCTTCAGAACGAGACGCGCTACCTACTTGAAGAAATGCAGGCTCACAATCCTAATATTTACTTTGAGTTTTCAAACCCTGTAGAGCCAGGAGAAACAACCGCTCAAGTAGCAGGACAGTTTAACGAGTTTGGAATGACCACTATCCCGCTCAAAGTAAAACAAGATGGTAAAGAGACTACCCAAACTATTTTCCCGTGGGCTACTATTAATTTTAATGGTAAAGCCGTTCCTGTTTCTTTGGTAAAAAATGTGGTAGGATCGTCACCAGAACAACTAGTTTATGCGTCTATTCAAAATCTTGAATATGCCTTTGCAGAGGGGCTTAACATCTCTTTAAATGCAAAGACTAAGCGCATAGCAGTACTACGAGATAATGGTGAGTTACCAGATGCAAAAATTGCAGATATGTTCCGTAAGCTGGGTGATACTTATAATATTGCACCTTTCCCAATGGAGGTGGCAAACCAAGACCCAGAAAAAGCACTCAAAGCCTTACAAAACACCTTTGACCTCGTAGTTATCGCAAAACCTACTAAGGCATTTACAGAGCAACAAAAATATGTGATAGATCAATATATTATAAACGGCGGCAATAGCCTCTGGATGCTCGATGCTGTGGCAATAGAAGATGACAGTCTGCGTAATGATGCAGGTAAAACAGTTGCATTTCCTAGAGATCTCAATCTGGACGATCAACTCTTTAAGTATGGTGTACGCATTAATCCCTCACTAGTGGTAGACCTCTACTCTTCCCCGCTAAGTGTAGCATCTGGAGAAGGAAGTGAGTCGCAGTACATACAACTACCGTGGTTATACAGACCACAGGTACCTAGCCTTAACACCCACCCTATAAATACTAATATTGAAAAACCGGTGCGCTTTAACTACGCAAACCCTATAGAACTTCTTGAGTCTAGTAATGAACTCTCAAAAACAGTATTATTACAATCTAGCATCTATACAAAGGTAGAAGCAACTCCAAGAGAAATTGCACTTGCACAAGTAGATATAGAACCTCAGGAGGCAGATTTTCAAGCCGGACAACAGCCTTTAGCAGTGCTAGTAGAAGGTGCATTTTCTTCGGCATTTACAAATCGTGTGTTGCCAGATGGAAGTGATAAAGAACGCTTTCGCGAAAGCGCAACAAACCCCTCAAAACTTATACTCATCTCAGACGGTGACATTATAGCAAACGAACTAGATAGCCGCGGGCAACCACTAGAATTAGGCTTTGACTATTACACGAGAACCAGCTATGGCAACAAAGAGTTTTTGCTTAACACGGTTAATTACCTGCTCGATGATAATGGTCTTATTAACATAAGAAGTAAAGAAATTGCCCTCCCATTTATAGACACCCAGAAGGTTTCAAAAGAGATCACCACGTGGCAAGTCTTGACCATTGGGCTTCCGCTTGTGATACTACTTATTTTTGGCATCATATATACGGCAATAAGAAAGCGTCGTTACGCCCGCTAGATGTTGATAAGTTAATTTCTAAAGCCGTCGCATTTCAAATATATTTGTAAGTAGTGTGCAGGTAATTTATTGCATCACTTTATATTCAATTTTCTTGCATAGCAAAACCTAATAATACTATGAAATTTATAGTCTCTAGCTCTTACCTACTCAAACAACTACAAGTTCTGGGAGGGGTGATTAATAATAGCAACACGTTACCTATACTAGATAACTTTCTTTTTGAGCTTGACGGTAATGCTCTTACCGTTTCTGCATCAGATTTAGAAACTACAATGACTTCAAAACTCGATGTAGAGTCTAGTGACAATGGAGCCATTGCCTTACCAGCACGTTTACTACTAGACACGCTTAAAACATTTCCTGAGCAACCCCTAACTTTTACTCAGCACGAAAATAACACTGTAGAGATAAGTTCAAACCACGGTAAATATGCACTAGCATATGCAGATGGTGCAGAGTTTCCTAATGCCGTATCACTAGAAGATCCTAGTGTGGTAAAAATACCAGGTAGTGTACTGTCTACAGCAATAAGCAACACCATATTTGCAACAGGTAATGATGATTTACGCCCAGTGATGAGCGGCGTTTTCTTTCAGTTTGCAACAGATGGTTTAACCTTTGTAGCCACAGATGCCCACAAGCTTGTAAAGTATGGACGTACAGATGTTGTAGCATCACAAGCAGCAGAGTTTATTATGCCTAAAAAGCCACTTAATTTACTTAAAGGTATTCTCGCAACGTCTGACGATGAGATCTCTGTAGAGTATAATGAGAGTAATGCAAAATTTACTTTTGATAATGTAGAGCTTGTATGTAGACTTATAGATGGTAAATACCCTAACTATGAGGCTGTAATACCTAAGGAGAACCCAAATAGACTTACTATAGACCGCAACCAGTTTTTAAACTCTGTGCGTCGTGTATCTATTTTCTCAAATAAAACTACACACCAGATACGTCTTAAAATTGCTGGAGCAGAACTTAACATCTCTGCCGAAGATATAGACTACAGCAACAAGGCAGAAGAGAGACTTACTTGTGATTATCAAGGTGATGATATGCAAATAGGTTTTAACTCAAGATTCTTAACAGAGATGCTTAATAATATGAATGCAAATGATGTCTCTCTAGAGATGTCACTTCCTAATAGAGCAGGTATCTTAACTCCAGTAGATGGTCTTGATGAAGGTGAGCAAGTAACAATGCTTGTAATGCCAGTAATGCTTAATAACTAAGAGATTTTACATCTCATAAAGTAATACCTTAATGCCACTCTTAACTAGGGTGGCATTTTTTATGTAGTTTCTTTACGCTTTCGCGAAAGCGTACTAACACCCATTACAGCACTCTCCTATTTTATTCGGTTGAATTCTGTACTTTTAGCAATCTTAAAATAAATTTGAATGAAAAAATATATTGCGCTTTTAGGTTTAAGCCTTGTAGCACTATCTTGTAATGAATCAAAAAAAGCAGTTGCTCCTACTCAAGCAGCAGACCCTGTAATAATAGATGTTACCGCTTTAGAAAGTGACGAGACAGACGTACGTAAGTACACAAATACAATCACCGAGGGAGAACTCAAAGAAATGCTCTACGTGTATGCCAGTGATGAATTTGAAGGGCGTAACACAGGAGACCCAGGTCAAAAAAAGGCTGCAGCATACCTTGTAAACTATTACAAAGAGCTAGACGTACAACCAGGTAATAATGGTGACTACTATCAAATTGTACCAAATACTTTTTTCAGAAAAGGAAGCGGACTTAATGATTCTGAAAATGTTCTTGCTTTTATAAAAGGGTCAGAAAAGCCAGAAGAGGTTCTTGTACTCTCTGCACACCTAGATCACGTAGGTATGGACGCAAAAGGAAATGTGTATAACGGTGCAGATGATGATGGCTCTGGAACAGTAGCTTTACTTGAGATTGCAGAGGCTTTTAAACAAGCTGTTAAAGATGGTAAGGGACCTAAACGCTCTATCCTATTTTTACACGTTACAGGTGAAGAAAAAGGTCTTTATGGATCAAGATATTATTCAGAAAATCCAGTATACCCTCTTGCAAATACCATTGCAGATCTTAACATTGATATGATAGGTCGTAATGATGATGCGCACAAAGAAGATAACAACTATGTATACCTCATAGGCTCTGATAAGCTTAGTACAGATTTACATAATATCTCATCTGCAGTAAATGCAAAGTATTTTGACATCAACCTAGACTACCGTTATAATGTAGAAAATGAGCCTAACAGGTTTTACTACCGCTCAGACCACTACAACTTTGCAAAACACAATGTGCCAGTAATCTTCTACTTTAATGGAACACACGAAGATTACCATAGAATAAGTGATACTCCAGACAAGATTAATTACCCACTTCTTGAGAAACGCACAAAGTTAGTTTTTGCAACCGCTTGGGAACTAGCAAACAGAAAAGACAAACCGGTAGTAGATAAAGCCGAAAAAGAGTAAAACAGAAACAACTCATTATCAGAATTATAAAAAATGGAGCAAAAAAATGCTCCATTTTTTTTGATAAAAGGTTGTACATCTATTAATATTAATTATCTTTGCACTCGCAATTAAAATGGTGGTTGTAGCTCAGCTGGTTAGAGCGCTGGTTTGTGGTACCAGAGGTCGCCGGTTCGAAACCGGTCTTCCACCCTTAAAAAAAAGCTATCCTTATGGATAGCTTTTTTGTTTTTATATGCTTTAGTGTGTTGTGAGCTCTTATATTAAGTCAAATAGACTACCTACAGCTGCATATCTCTCTACAGTAAATCCTTCACCATACTCTGTACCTATAAGTCTACCTAGGTCTCTTGCTCTATAGTTTATGCTATCTTTAAAAGTCTTACTAGATATAGGCGTGTCACCTTCCTTATTATTTGGATCGTGAAACTGCGATGTGTAAGCAAATACAGCCTCACATTTTCTCTCTATAAAGCCTGTAACATCTACTACCACATCTGGTTCTATATTTTGCCATTGTATATAGTGATACACAGTTTTGGGACGCCATTTTTCTTGAGGCTTTCCATCTGCTATAGTTTCTATTTTTTTAAGACCGCTTAAAAAACAAGCATCACTGGCTAGTTTACTCCCTTTACCGTGATCTATATGCCTATCTGTAATAGCATTACAGAGTACCATTTCTGGTTGATATTTACGTATGATTTCTATGATCTTGAGCTGGCTCTCTCTATCATTTACAAAGAATCCATCTGCAAGTGCGATATTTTCTCGTACGCTCACGCCTAATATCTTTGCCGCATTTGCTGCCTCTACATCACGTATCTCTGCAGATCCTCTTGTCCCTAACTCTCCCCTTGTAAGATCAAGAATACCTACTTTCTTTCCGTTTGCTATTTCCTTTGCTATCGTTGCTCCACAGCCCAACTCTACGTCGTCTGGATGTGCTCCTATAGCTAGTATGTCTAATTTCATAAAATATATTGTTGTAATGCCGTAATGACATTTTATAAGTCGTACAATTCTAGTCTGCTACTATTGTTGCTTTTTTAAGTACAACTTCAAGCGCTTGGTCAATATCTGCCATAAGATCTTTTTTCTCTTCTATACCTACAGAAAAGCGTATCAAGCCATCTGCAATACCTTGTTTTGCACGCTCTTCTTCTCCTAGTAAAAAGTGAGAGGTTTGGGCTGGGCAAAGCATTGTACTCTCTACACCTGCAAGACTCATAGAAGGTTTTATGAGTTTAAGCGCTTTTTGAAACTCCTCTGCATCAATGTGTGGTGCTAACTCGAAGGACATCATACCGCCAAAACCGCTCATTTGCTTTTTTGCAAGAGCATAGTCAGGATGCGACTTGAGACCTGGATAATACACCTTATCTATTTCCTCCTTTTTATCGAGCCATTTAGCAAGTTTCTTTGCATTTCTATTCTGAGCTTTTACGCGCAGCGCCATTGTCTTGATACTACGCTCAAGCATCCAGACCATAAGATCACTTAAACTTCCTCCTAGATTTTTACCTAGGTTCCAGATACGGTCTATATGCTCTTGACTTGCTGCAACGGCTCCTGCACAGATATCGCTATGACCACCCATATATTTTGTAGCCGAGTGTATCATTATATCTATCCCAAAATCTTTTGGATTTTGATTTACAGGTGATGCAAAGGTGTTATCTATCATCGTTACAATGCCGTGCTTTTTGGCTAGTGCAGAGACCATTTCCATATCTGTTACTTTCATAAGCGGGTTAGACGGTGTCTCTATGTAGATAACTTTGGTTTGTGGGGTTATCGCTTTCGCGAAAGCGGCCTCACTAAGATCTTCTGTAAACGTATAATCTATACCGTACTTTTCAAACTCCTCTACCACAAGATTATAGGTCCCTCCGTATAAAGTTTCTTGTAATACAATGTGATCGCCACTTCTCAAAAAGGCAAGTAAGGTTGTGCTCACTGCGGCCATACCACTGCCAAAAATCATCCCAGCTTCCGTTTTTTCTAAAGCTGCAATTTTCTTGCTCAGTCCTTCTTGGTTAGGTGTATTAAAATAACGTGGGTAGCGCTTTACATCTACATCCATAAAGGCATATGAAGATGACATATAGATGGGAGATACAGCCCCTTGAAACTGCTCGTCTTTTACTTCTCCCGTGTGCGTACAAATGGTATTGAGACCCTGGTTTGACTTTGACATAACTTTACTTTTTATAATGTTCTAAAAATACAAAAAACACCTAGAGCACGTCTCTCATTATTAAATAATAAAATAGTGCACTCTGGGCCAATGGCTTAGCACAGTTTTATACATTCTCTTAAAAATGTTAATGCAATAGTCGTATAAAGTTGCTACCTTTAAAAGGATGAAATTGATTACTAACATATATCAGCTTTTAGTAACCGGAGAATATGATAAACCTCTTTGTGGTAAGGAGATGGGTGCTATGCCATATATTGAAAATGCGTATCTCGTAATAGATGAAGATCGCATTTATGAGTATGGCAGTATGGATGATTTACATCCCATCGCTGTAGATGAAGTTATAGATGCAACTGGTCAAATAGTCTTACCTATGTGGTGTGACTCGCACACGCACTTAGTATTTGCAGCTACTCGTGAAGATGAGTTTGTAGACCGCATAAAAGGCTTGAGTTACCAAGAGATTGCTACCAAAGGTGGTGGAATTTTGAACAGCGCTCGTAAGTTACAGGCTATGAGCGAAGATGAACTTTATGAAGATGCATTAGATCGCTTATCACAATGTATACAAACTGGTACGGGAGCTATAGAGATTAAAACAGGTTATGGTCTTACAGTAGCGTCAGAACTTAAGATGCTGCGCGTTATTAAAAGACTTCGTACTGCCGTAGATATACCAGTAAAAGCAACGCTTCTAGCCGCACACGCTATACCAGAACGACATAAAGAAAATAGAGCTACTTATATAGATGAGATTGTAAATGATATGATACCAGCATTTACAAAAGATGCATTAGTAGATTTTATAGACATCTTTTGTGAGACAGGATATTTTACGGTGGCAGAAATGGATACCATTGTCAACGCAGGAAAGGCGCACGGCTTAAAACCTAAGCTACACGTAAACCAGTTTACAAGCATAGGTGGTATACAGAAGGCTATAGAGCTTGAAGCACTCACTGTAGATCATCTAGAAGAACTTACCGAAAAAGATATAGATGCATTAAAAACATCAAATACGATACCGGTAGCCTTGCCAGGCTGTTCTTTCTTCTTAAATATACCATATACACCTGCACGCAAGATTATAGACGCAGGCCTATCTCTTGCTGTGGCAACAGACTATAATCCAGGCTCATCACCTAGCAGCTCTATGAATTTTATAGTCTCACAGGCGTGCATCAATCTTAAAATGACTCCTGCAGAGGCAATTGTTGCAGCTACTATAAACGGTGCATTTGCAATGGATGTTGCAAAAGAAACTGGCAGCATTACAAAAGGAAAAAAAGCAAATTTAATAATTACTAAACCCCTACCCTCTTACAATGCAATTCCATATCACTTTGGACAACACCAGATTGATAAGGTTATTGTAAATGGAGAAGTCTTATGATTATACCTAATTTTTTTATCGTACCGGGAAGCCCGGTAAGTGATACTTTTATTGAACACGGAGTTAAAACATTTTATGACGCGATACGCAAAGTGCATAATTTACCTTATGGTAGAGTAGAAAATCCGTTAGAATTTGGAAATATAATAACAGAAGGAAAAGGAACTTGCAGTACAAAACACGCCACTTTAAAAACGCTCACAGATGAGCACGCAATTTATGGCTTACAACTAGAACTTGCTATTTATGCTATGAGTGAAGAGAACACCCCAGGTGTGGGAGCGACTCTTGATAAATACAACCTGCCATATATGCTAGAAGCTCATACATTTTTATGCTATGATGATGAAGTATATGATTACACATTTGCACAGTCTAAAAACCTTAAGTGGAAAGATGCAATACTAATGCAAACCACAATAGATACAGATCAGATAGGTGAGTATAAAAAGAACTATCACAAATCTGTACTTGCAGACTGGATAAAAAGAGATCACCTACCATACACGCTAGACGAACTCTATACTATAAGAGAAGAGTGCATTGAAGCGCTCTCAGAGGCGATAACGCATTGATATGATACAGCTACACATTGCAACAGAAAGTGATATTAAACCATTCACACATCTTCGAGCTGGTGAAACCAAGCTAGGAGAAACCTTGCAACTATGTGATAGCCTAGATGACGTTGTAAATAACAATTGCGCCTATGTTCTTTTTGGAATTTGTGAGGATATAGGTGTTCGTGCAAACTACGGTAAACCTGGAGCGACAAAAGCTTGGGGAAGTTTTGTAAAAGCTTTTGTAAACGTTCAAGACAATCAGTTTAATAATGGTAACGATATCTTACTATTAGGTCATATTGCTGTATCTCCAGATATAGACGATATAGATAAGGAGAATCCAGAAACACTAGGTAATATTGTAGCGAGAATAGATAGTAAAGTAGCAACGGTGGTAAACCGCATAGTAAGTGCGGGCAAAATACCCATAGTGATAGGAGGCGGTCATAATAATGCCTACGGAAATATAAAAGGTACTGCAACGGCTTTGCAAAAAGCTATAAATGTTATCAATTTTGATGCGCATACAGATTTAAGAAAAACAGAGTATAGACATAGTGGTAATGGCTTTACATATGCGCTAGAAAGTGAGAACTCATATCTTAACACCTATTGTATCTTCGGGTTACATAAAAATTACACACCACAGTATATTTATAATATGATAGCTACTAGCAATCATATCACCACTTTTGATATGGAGGATATGCTACTCGAAAGTAAACAGGTAGAAAATTTTAAAACTGCTATCTCCCAGTTAAGTGACAACACACTCGGTATTGAGATAGATGTAGATAGTATTGCAAATTTCTCAAGTAGTGCACAAACGCCTTCTGGATTTAATTTAGAGATGATGCGGTATTTTTTAGGACAACTTGCAAAAAATAATAAATGTGGCTACCTACACATTTGTGAGGCCGCTCCAACAAAGAAAAATTATCAACAGGTAGGTAAAGCATTATCTTACCTCGTTACAGACTTTATAAGAAATCATCGTGAATATTATACCCTATAACACAAAACATAAAGATGCCTTCAAGCATCTTAATATAGAATGGCTAGAGACCTATTTTTATGTAGAACCTTATGACTTAGAAGTATTAAGTAAGCCAGAAACTTACATTATAAATAAAGGAGGATACATATTTTTTGCCCAGCACAATGATGAGATTGTAGGCACTGTAGCGCTTATGCCCACACAAATAAACGGTGTATTAGAACTTACAAAAATGGCAGTATCTCCACAAGCTAGAGGTCTGGGAATAGGTCAAAAATTAATGGAGCATTGTCTCGCTTTCGCGAAAGCGGAAAACCTATCAAAACTCATACTCTACTCAAACACCATTTTAGAAAACGCTATTCATATTTATAAAAAATGGGGCTTTATTGAGATTCCCGTCGAAGAAAATGCGTCATACGAGCGCGCAAACATAAAAATGGAAAAAATAATTAACCATAAATAACAGAAAATGAAATTACACAACATTGTACTCTTAGCCGCCCTTACCATATGTATAACAAGCTGTAAAGAGAACACATCAAACGAAACCAAAATAGCTACAGAGGTTGTAAAAGAGGAGATAACAAAGAAAAGTAACTTTGAGATTTACCCAGTATCGCACGCTACTATGGTTTTAAAATGGGATGATACTGCTATTTATATTGACCCCGTAGGAGGTCCAGAAAATTTTGATCTTTATGATGCGCCAGATCTTATCTTGATTACAGATATACACGGTGATCACTTAAACGTAAATACTGTACAGGGTATTCTAACAGAATCTACAAAGATTATTGCACCACAAGCAGTTGTAGATAAACTCCCAGAAGATTTACAAAAAATCACAACCGTACTTAGTAATGACAATTCATTAATGAAAAATGGTTTTGACATCACTGCAATCCCTATGTACAACCTTAGAGAGGAGGCACTTAAATTTCACTCAAAAGGCAGAGGAAATGGCTATGTAATTGAAAAAGATGATAAGCGAGTTTACATCTCTGGAGATACAGAAGACATACCAGAAATGCGCAATCTAGCAGATATAGATATCGCTTTTGTATGTATGAACTTGCCATACACAATGACGGTAGAGAGTGCTGCGAGCGCTGTATTAGATTTTAAACCAGAGACCGTATTTCCTTATCATTATAGAGGTACAGAAGGCTTAAGCGACGTTTCAAAATTTAAAGAACTAGTAAATAAAGGTGACAGTAATATAAATGTAGCCCAGCTAGACTGGTACCCTACTGTAGAATAAAAAAATACCGCTCTAAGATGGGTATCTTAGAGCGGTGTAATGTTATTTTAACTATAATCTCTTTTACTTTAGACTAAAAGATGTCTGTGCAAGAAGTGACCCTTTATCATACACAAAGACCTTATAAGTTCCCTCTGGAAAAAACTTTGTGGTCTTCCCTATATTCTCACAAATATCTAGCGCTGTATTCTCATAATAAAACTTAGAGATTGTACTGTATGTAACAACTGTCCCATCAAAGGCTACTTGCTTGTTATCACCTAGCGTGTTTCCTTCTGGGTCTACAACCTGTACATAAAGCATACGGTCACCAGCTTCGGCTAGACGATTTTGTGGTACTGTATAACACGCACGTAGTTTATCTACACGTCTATTATTTGAGTTTTCTATAAGCTTTCCAGAAGAGCGCTCTATGACACCTGTAGCACGCAGCTTGTTTGCCGCTAGTGCAGATCCTAGAGTTACACGCTCTGCTAGTGCTTGATTTTCTAGTGATAAAGAATCTCCTACACCGCGCTGTACTTCTAGCTCGTAAGTGGTACTATCTATGCGCATAGCTAGCATCTGGTTACTACCGCGTAGTGAGTCGTTTTGAGCAAATAAGAAATCGCGCTCGTTACGTAGTTTAAAAACCTCTGCTCTGTACTTACCAAGGCTAGCAATGGTCGCATCTTTTGCATTTATGTCTGCAATGAGTCCTTGTATTCTGTCACGAGCATCGTTAAGCTCTGTGTCCTTCAGATTATTTTCTTCTATAACCACATCATACTTACTTACCATCTCTTTAAGATCTGCAAGCACAACGTTTTTCTCTTTTGTAAGTTGGCTCTTTGTATCTTTTTCTTGGTTATACAGTTTTACTGCAAAGGCACCAGCAACGACTAAAAGTACTGCAAGAATCCCTGCAATGATCTTAATACCGTTTCCACTTTTTTCGTTGTCCATAATATTTAGTTTAATTTTTATTGGTTATACGTCTAATGCAAAGAATTGGATTTTATTTTAATTGCTTCTGCTAAAATATTCTTTTTACCATACAATTAACGCCCGATATTAAAAATTGTTAAAATAACAAATACACGTAATCCATCTACAAGTTAATCACGTAGCAAACTTATTGATGTACAAATACATAAAGCACCGTAGGAAGGAGGTTAACGTAGTTCTGATTTAAATCCTTCTATAAATTAGTTCATAAACTTATAAGGTAATTGATATGAGTCCGCTTTCGCGAAAGCGTAAAAACAACCCTTCCTCGTTGTTAACGTAATTCTAAAAGCAGTGCTATCCCAAAGTTTTTTACGGAAATTGTAGCTTATGAATAAACTGTACACAAAACTAGAGCTTTTATATAGCCGGATCACCGGCAATGTAGCTTTCTACCCTAGCCTTATTGCCTTTATGGGGCTAGCCTTAGGATTCTTAATGTCTTATGCAGAGCAACAAGGCATCTCAAAGTATCTTATAGACACTGTACCGGCTCTTGTGATTAATGATGCAGATACGGCTCGCACGCTTCTTAGTACCTTTATAGGAGGTATTTTTAGCCTGATGGTTTTTAGTTTTTCTATGGTTATGCTCATACTCAACCAGGCGTCTAGTAATTATTCACCACGCATACTACCAGGACTTATTGCAAATAAACGTCACCAGGTGGTACTAGGCTTTTATATTGCTGTCATTATTTATTGTATCATTATCTTACTTAGTATTGAGCCAGAACAGTCTAAAACGCAACTACCAGGCTTTGCAGTACTTATAGGGATTGTATTGAGCATACACGTGCTTGCAGCTTTTATATACTTTATACACTCTATATCTCAAGCTATACAGATTAACAATATTATAGATCGTATTTACAATGTATCACGGCATCGCATCCAGCAACTTATAGACACAGAGAGTGACCCAAAAGGAGTAGCCGTTTTTAACGACAGTGACTCTTGGCAAGGTTATACTACTAAATTCTCGGGACATCTTAATGATATTGCATTAGATTCCCTTGTAGATTTTTGCAATGAGCACTCTTGTAAAGTTTCACTTTTAGTTCCTAAAGGTTCTTTTGTACTAGATAGTACAAAAATTGTACGTGTAAATAAGGATCTTGATGAGGAGGCTATTGAGGCGCTACGCTCTTGTTTTGGATTTTCTAGATCTGAGATTGTAAAAAATAATTATATCCTAGGATTTAAACAACTTACAGAGATTGCTGTAAAAGCAATGAGCCCGGGTATAAATGACCCCGGCACGGCAATTACTTGTTTAGACTACCTTACCGAGCTATTTGTATTACGTATGCAAAAGAGAGATAACAGCTTTGTGACAGATAAAGATGGTAATGCCCTTGTATCACTACGCACCATAAACTTTGAAGAAGTCCTCTATTTTATTTTTGCATCCCTAAGGCAGTATTGCAAAGAAGACTTTATTATGCTACACAAAATGTTGCAAAGCTTGAGATACCTAAGTACATCTGATGCGTTAAAGGATGAGTATACAGAGGCTATTATCAACCAAGTACAACTCATCATAGATGATGCAAACCAATTTATTAAAAACGAGTCAGATCTTGCTATTTTAAATAAGGTGGCAAGTGAAGTGCAAGCAAGCTAGATGATATTATTACCTCCAGATAAGGTTTTTTGACTGGTTTTCTTTTTCTTTATGCACATTACATAATGCGCACTACATTACTTAAAACTACTTTTACTTTTATGAAAAATTTGCTTCTTATTGCTTTATGTTTCGCTTTCGCGAAAGCGTACTCACAACAACCCTCATCACAACCTGGTAACCTCATCAAAGATTTTGGAAAAACTTTTGCCGTACCAGAGCCAGATTTTAAAACCGATACTGAAGCACAATTTTATATTGTTTTTGATGTGGTAAAAGCCCCAGAAGACCCTAGCGTAAGAAATCCATACATAGAGACGATGGCTCGCTTTTTAAATATGCACGATAAAGCAGGTGTCCCTAAGGAGAATATGCACATACGTGCAGCAATACACGGTAAGGCGGCATATGGCGTACTTACAAATAAACTTTATAAAGAAAAATATGGGGTAGATAATCCCAATATTGCACTTCTAGAGGCACTAAGCGATGCAGGAGTAGAACTTATACTCTGCGGGCAAACGGCGGGATCACGCAACATTACTTCGGCACGAAGATTGGAAATAGTAGATGTAGCCCTCTCTGCAATGACCGTTTTAAGCCAGTCACAAATGAATGGATACTCGCTTATTGCATTTTAAGAAACCTCTACTAGCATACCTTACACAATAAATTAAACCAGATTAATGCGTTACCTATTTTTACTGGGCTTTATACTCACGAGCCTATCTTCATACTCTCAAAAAATAACTCGTCAAGACAGCTTACGTGGTAGTATCACACCACAAAGAGCGTGGTGGGACCTCGTGCATTACGACCTTTCTGTAGAGGTGATGCCAGAGTCAAAGACAATTATAGGGACTAATATTATGACTTACAAAGTGCTTAATGAAGGCACAAATGAGTTACAAATAGATCTACAAGCACCTATGGAGCTTACTGCAGTAATGCAAGATGGACACTCGCTAGATGTACGATCAGAAGGTAATGCGCATTTTATACAACTAGAAGATACACAGCGTGAGGGTGAGCTTAAGAAGATCTCGCTAAGTTTTGAAGGCAAACCTAGAATTGCAAAAAATCCGCCGTGGGATGGTGGTATCACCTGGAAAAAAGATAGCAACGGAAAACATTTTATCGCTAGTTCAAATCAAGGCATAGGCTCAAGTGTATGGTGGCCTAACAGAGACCACCCGGCAGACGAGGTAGACAGTCTTGATATGCACGTTACCGTGCCTAAAGATCTCATAGACGTCTCAAACGGAAGACTTGTACACATAGATACAGACGCGACTACAAAAACATACCACTGGACAGTAAAAAACCCAATAAATAACTACGGTGTAAACTTAAACATTGGCGATTATGTAAACTTCTCTGAGGTTTATAAAGGGGAGAAAGGCCCTCTAGATATGAGCTACTGGGTTCTCAAGGAGGATGAAGAGAAGGCTCGAGAGCAGTTTAAACAAGCCCCTATGATGATGGAGGCTTTTGAACACTGGTTTGGTCCTTACCCGTTTTATGAGGATAGTTTTAAACTCGTGCAAGCACCTTACCTTGGGATGGAACATCAAAGTTCTGTAACCTATGGTAATAGATTTAAAAATGGATACCTAGGTAGAGATCTCTCTGGTACAGGTGAGGGATTAAAATTTGATTTTATCATCATTCACGAGGCTGGTCACGAGTGGTTTGCAAATAATATTACAAATAAAGACGTGGCAGATATGTGGATACACGAAGGCTTTACCTCATATTCTGAAAATCTATATCTCGATTACCACTTTGGGAAAGAAACTGCAGCAACTTATACTATAGGTACTCGTGATAAAATACGTAATGATAGACCTATAATAGGCACCTATAATGTGGATAAGGAAGGAAGCGGTGATATGTACTACAAAGGTGCAAACATACTCCTCACCTTACGTACCATAGCACAAGATGATGATTTATGGCGAGCAACACTGCGAGGCTTAAGCAAAGAATTTTATCACCAAACAACAACCACCACTGCTGTAGAAAATTATATTGCAAATGCGCTAAATCTTGACTTAACACCCTTCTTTAATCAATATCTCAGAGAAAAAGATATCCCAACATTTGAGTATAAAATCGATAAAAAAGAAATGCACTATAGATTTAATAATACCATACAAGGTTTTACAATGCCCTTACGTATTAAGATTAATGAGGAGTACATATGGCTTGAACCTACAGATATATGGCAGTGCATAGATATACCTAAAGGAACTAGCACCGTACAAATAGATCGTAATATGTATGTAGATATAAGAAAGATGTAGGTAATACCTACTCAAATCTTATAGCTCTCACGGGGCTAATTTTTGTGATGATATAAGATGGTATAAGGAGTACAAGTACACAAATTGTAAAGACTCCCAAGTTAAGAGATACAATATGCCACACGTTTATGAGTACAGGCGCCTCACTTACATAATAAGTAGATGGATCTAGTTTTATAAACCCAAAATACTTCTGAGCAAATAAAATTCCTAGACCTATAAGGTTACCCCAGAAGAGTCCCAGACCTATAAGATACATTGCATTGTAGATAAATATCTTACGCACATTCCAGTCTGTGCTGCCCAGTGCTTTAAGAATACCTATCATACGTGTGCGCTCAAGTACAAGTACAAGAAGTGCCACAGCAATATTTATACCTGCTATGAGAATCATTACAATGATAATGAGCATTATATTAAAGTCAAATAACTTGATCCACTCAAAGATATTATAGTTGCGCTGTATGATAGATATGGATCTAAGCATAGAGCCAGAGTTTTCATACACTTCATTATTAACTCGCTCTATATTATCAAAATCATCTACAAAAACCTCAAACGCCCCTACCTCGTCTTTTTTCCATTTATTTATAAAAGTAAGATGGCGGCGGTCTCCTATAATGTAAATCTTATCAAACTCTTGATAAGCACTTTCATAAAGTCCTACAATATCAAGTGATCGTGATCTAAAGCGTGTGTTTTCTTTATTTAC
Source organism: Dokdonia sp. (assembly GCA_020628615.1). Lineage (GTDB taxonomy): Bacteria > Bacteroidota > Bacteroidia > Flavobacteriales > Flavobacteriaceae > Dokdonia. Next base: position 8,331 of record JAHDEV010000007.1, on the reverse strand, counting down.
AAAGTGTATTACCGCTTTATCCCCTACAGTAAAACCTAAACGTTTTGCAAGATAGGTACTTATTAAGATTTCATTATTGAGGTCACCCGTGAGCTCTGGCTTGCGGCCTTCTATGATATAATCTTCTATGCGAGACCAGTCATAATCATCACCCACACCTTTGTAAACCACACCTTCAAAGGTCTCTGCAGTGCGTATCATTCCTGCCTTAGTCGTGATTGCTTGCACGTGTGTTACTTCTGGTACAGCATCAAAGTTTGGGTAAAAGTCTTGATTAATAGTAATAGGGTTTACGGTCTCCTCACTATTATTTCCATCAAAGTTTGATACGAGTATATCACCAGAAAAGGCAGACACCTTCTGTCTAATCTCACGTTGCAGCCCTACACCCGTAGCTATAGAGATAAGCATCATTACCATACCTATAGCGATTGCTGCAATCGCAATTTTAATTATCGTACTGGAAGCACTACTTTTATACGATGTCCCGCCATTTAGGCGTTTGGCTATAAAATACTCTAGATTCAAATGCGTCTCATTTTATTCAAAAATACCCTTTTTTTAACGCTCACACTCTTAATTTCTTGTGCAAATACAGGTGGAGATAAGACCGCTTTCGCGAAAGCGGAATCCAAACAACCCACGACAAGTAACCTAGTAGTCATAGATTCTAGCATTACTGTGGGTGCAAATAGAACAGATGTATACCTCCCATTACTAGCAAATAAAAACGTAGGAGTAGTTACAAATAAAAGCGGACTCATCTTTACCGAGACATCGCATACAGAAGCGCAAAGCACTCATCTGGTAGACTCCTTACTCAGTATGGGAGTTACGATAAAGAAGGTCTTCTCGCCAGAGCACGGTTTTAGAGGAAATGTAGATGCCGGCGAAAAAGTAAAGGATGGCAAAGACCCAAAAACGGGTCTCAACATCATCTCCCTTTACGGAAAAAATAAAAAACCCACGGCACAACAGCTAGAAGGGCTTGATGTCTTACTCTTTGACATACAAGATGTGGGCGTGCGTTTTTACACCTACATATCTACCCTCACCTATGTTATGGAAGCCGCTGCAGAAAGTGGGATTTCCGTCATAGTGCTAGACAGACCTAATCCTAATGCTCATTACATAGACGGCCCTACACTAGAAAAAGAACACAGTAGCTTTTTAGGTATGCACGAGATACCACTTGTGTATGGTATGACGATAGGCGAATATGCAAGAATGGTAAATGGAGAAGGCTGGCTCAAAGATAAGATCACAGTAGATCTTACGGTGATACCTCTTAAAAACTGGTCATACCAGAAAAAATATGCACTCCCTACAAGACCCTCGCCTAACTTGCCTAATGATAAGAGTATCAATTTATATCCTAGCTTAGGCTTTTTTGAAGGGACTACGGTAAACGCGGGACGCGGGACAGAAATGCAGTTTCAAATCTTTGGCGCACCAGATTTTCCTAAAGAGTACTTTTCATTCTTATACACGCCACAACCTAATTTTGGTTCAAAATCACCAAAACATAAGGGTGTAACCTGTAACGGTAAAGACCTACGTGGTGAGGCCTATATGAACACGGTAAATCTTGAATGGCTCATAGAAGCCTATGCTGCTAGTAGTAATAAGGATACTTTCTTTAAAACGGCTAGCTTTACACTACACGCGGGTTCAACACAATTACAGCAAGACATTGAGGCGGGCTATACTTTTAAGGAGATTAAAAGAAAATGGTTGCCAGGTATAGAACGATTTAAAAAGATACGCTCAAAATATCTAATGTATGAGTAGGGATGCATTTTTGCTTTCGCTTAAAGCGAAAATTGAAACCCTATTTACCACCTACACAAAGCTTCTTCATACCCAAGAACAGCAAGACATTATACATGATGGCTTTGTATTCTCTAAGATAGATCCTACGGCAAACGTGCTGGTTATGGGTATAAATCCATCGTTACGCACAGATTTTATAAGTGACGATATGTGTAGCTATGATTATAGCAAATTGCAGAATGATCGCTACTTTAAAAAATTTTACAACTTACTATCAGCTTTTCAATCTCAAGGAATTACTTATTGCGATTTATTCTATCAACGACATACGGAGCAAAAACAAATAGCACACTTTCTTAACGACGAGGTGGGTAAACAGTTTCTCAGAGATCAACTTGAGATTACTAAAGAGGTCATCACCTATATTGCTCCTAAGCTTATCTTACTTTTTAATAGACAAGGCGCTCAGTTTTTTTCTTCGGAGTGGATGGATATAAGTCTAGATCTAGATAAAAAACTGTCTACACATAATAAACTTGCTTATAGCCACAAGCTTGAATCTTATATTTACTTTGCCCCCTTTCTAGGCTATAGAACACCAAAAACAGCGTTTGAGCAACTAGATCACGATTTGCCGCTGTTAGCAAAGCTTGTTAATTAATCTCAAAACTTTAAAGCAGACAATGTAATTGTAGTGACTTTTTTACGTTTAACTATATTTGATACTAGATTACGATATACTCCCTTAATATTAATCCTATGAAAAAGATTACCCTACTCCTACTCGTCTTTACAATGCTCTTTTTTTCTTGTAATGATGATCTTGATGATACTATAAGACCAGCAACTACAGTAGAGCTGTCTGACTTTGTTTACAGGGGTCTCAATTACTGGTCATTATATAAAGACCAAGTGCCAGAGCTAGCAAATGATTTTTTTAGTAATGATGGAGAAAAATTTGATTACCTATCACAATTTGCCTCAGTAGAAGATGCTTTTGATGCACTTACGGCGCCTGTAGACCGTTTTAGCATATTACGAGATGATTATACAGAATTAGAAAACTCACTAGCGGGAATTCGCACTGCCTCTGGTATGAATATATCCCTGCTTATTATGCCTAATGACCCTACTAGAGCCTTTGGTATTGTGAGATATGTGGTAAATGATAGTCCGGCAGCTGTTGCGGGTGTTGAGAGAGGTATGATATTTACCCTTGTAGACGGGCAACCCTTGCAAGGCGCTACTGGCCAACCTATAGATGGTAACACTAGCTTTTCTAGTTTTTTTAGCCCAGAAAGTTATACCATAAGTACAGCAACCTTTAACGGTACAGACTTTGACCTTACGGGAGAAGAAATTGTAATAAATAAAATACAGCTCATTATAAACCCTGTACATACTGTAAATGTTTTAAGTGTAGGTGGTAATGAGATAGGCTATTTACATTATACAGGCTTTACAAATGAGTTTGATAGTGACCTCAATGATGCGTTTGCAGAGTTTCAAGCGGCAGGGATCACAGATCTCGTACTCGATTTACGCTACAATGGCGGTGGTTCTATAGAGACGGCAAACGACCTCTCGTCTATGATTACTGGGCAGTTTGAGGGGCAAACATTTATCACACAAGAGTACAACTCAGATCGTAACCCAGAAAATCAATTTACACGCACTTTTAATAGTAATCTAGGAAGTGGGAATGATGGAGCAACTATAAACAGCTTAGGTCTTTCTAGAGTGTTCATACTCACTACGGGAAGAACCGCAAGTGCTAGCGAACTCATACTAAGTGGTCTAGATCCATATATTGAGATTATACAGATAGGTACAAACACCGTAGGAAAATTTGAAGGGTCTTTTTTATTATATGATGCCCCAGCGCCAGGTTTTAGAAGATCTGAAGCAAACCCAAATCACAGATATGTAATGCTACCACTTGTACTTAAATCTGTAAATGCAAATGGTCTTACAGACTATTTTGACGGTTTTACACCAGATATTGAAATAGCAGAAGATTTTACAAATTATGGCCAGCTAGGTGAGCAAGGTGAGCCGCTACTAGACGCAGCCATAGATGTGATTATAAACGGAAGAAGCAGCGCACAATATAATACCACGGTACAACACTCTTATTTTGACACAGAGCAACAAGACCCGCTCTACCAGCGTATGATAGTTGATCAACTTGATATAGACTAGTACAAAAAAAGGGGTAACAGATTATGTCACCCCTTTTTAATTATATAGTAAATAAACTTAGTTTATCTCGTAAACGTTACCTGGTACAATACCTACATTGAGTGTATTTAATAAAGTTCCCGTAGTAGTATCATAAAGCTCTACAGTACCATTACTAGCAAAATCTGCAGCGTTACATCCAGCTAGTGTACCGTCGCTGAGTATGGTCATATTATAGAAAAACGATCCAGATATAATTGCAGTACTAGTCGTTGTAAAATCTGCTACTGTTGTTTTATAAACAGCTCCACCTAGATAATAAAACACATCATCACCTACTACATTTAAGAAGTTAGGATGCTCAGTGTTTGTAAACAAAACGGTCTCTACAGCAGTATTTGTATCTGTATCTATAATAGTAAACTGTCCTCCTGTCTCATTACCTGTAAATGCTGGAGCACCACTAGCTAAAACTACAAGACGTCCCGCCGTGTCAAACTGTAGTGAGTTAGGCACATCACCTACCTCTATTGTAGTAACAACATTTTCTTGCTCACTAGAGATTACAGATACAATATTATTTACTCCAAAACCTCCTTGATGTGCTACGTAAATAACTCCATCTTTGGCTACGATTTCTTCTGGTCCTTCTGCCACAGCAATTGTGCTTACTATCTCATTTGTATTAAGATCTAAAACAGCCACATAGTCATCTGTCGCTATAGCTGGATCGCCCCAGTTAGTCACATAACCGTTATCCCCTATTATTACCATATTACGTGGGTTATTAAGTCCTTCTGTAATCTGGATTATTTCTTCAAAGGTATCTTTTTCTACTACCGTAATACGTGAGCTCACGTTTGTAATTACATAAACAGTATCGTCTGTCATTGTGAGTGATTGCACAATGTTACCTAGATTATCATTATTTACAGCTTGATAGATAGATGATGTTACTGTAGTAAGGTTTTCATCTATATGATCTACTGTTCCAAAACCATTTGAAAAAGGTCCTTCATTTGTTACTAAAAATCCAGTAGCATACGGCCCTTCTACCTCTGGGGTCGCAGGAATAAATAAATCGTCATCTGTATTACAAGAAAATAATAAGAGTACTGCAATGCAGAGTGTGTAAAAAGAATGTTTCATAAGTGTGTTTAAAAAGTAATTGTTGTTTGTAATAAAAAGTTTCTTCCAGGGTTAGGTCTAAAAGCAACCGTCTGGTAGTTTGTATTAAATAAGTTATTGACTCTCGCCATTACTTGAAGCTTAGTCCCTTGCTTGTGTAAGATGTCATAGCTCGTCCCAAGGTTTGCAATCGCATAGCCGTCTACCTGCGCCGTATTATCTGTAGTTGTAAAAACACGATCTACAAAGCTGGTTTGCACATAACTACTCAGCCTGCCATAGTTATGCGCGATACTGAGTATCGCTTTATGAGCTGGCACATAGATAAGTTGTTTACCTCTGGCTACATCTTCGGCTTTTGTGTAGGCATATTGAGCCGTGGTTGTAACTTTATGATTACCTATACTAGCCGTATAATCGAGCTCCCACTCTATACCATAATGCTCAGTATCTGCAATGTTTATAGGTGACCAGATACCGCTTAGATTAGGCTGCCATTGTATCAAATCATCTGTGTTTATATAAAACCCTCTCAGTCCTAAAGTGAGATTTTTATGTGTTCTTTTTAAACCTATTTCGGCTTGTAAGCTTGTTTCGGGTTTTAGGTCTGGGTTACCTACAGCACCTGGCCCAGACCAGTAGGCATCGTTAAATGTGGGGATTCTATAATTTTTTGACCCGTTAAATGTGAGTGTATACGCTTTCGCGAAAGCGTAATCAAAACCAGCTCCCAAAAGAAATGGACTATCAAAACCTTCTACCAACTCTTGTCTCGCCTGAAACTCATAGGTAAATTTATGAGTAAGTTGCTGTTTCCAAAGGGCAACGAGTGACCCTTGATTTCTAGTAGTTGCAACGATAGACGCACCAGCTGCCGAAATATGGTTTACCTCACCTATTACGGTAAGTTCCTTTTTACGATCTAGCTTATAAGTTGCCTCATAGTTTGCTAGATAGCGTATAGATTTACCTAGGTCATTATCGTCAGTTTGGTTATTTGCAAAATATCTAAACTGTTCAAAAATATGCGCCGCACGTAACTTGCCATTAAATCTTGTACCCAGGTTTTCCCATACAGCAAGTGTCCTCGTATTTCTGTCTTCATACCCATCATTAGACGGTGCTGTGAGTGTGCCAGAAAAGTTGCGATTACCTACGTAGGTATTGTGGTGCAGTTTTAATAAATGTGTGCGATTACCCTTATTTTTAAGAAGGTAACCCATATTAAAAATAGCGTTGAGATTGTCGTATTGACCATTTTCATTAAACTGGTTTTCTGTATCTAGATAGTCAAAATCGTTTTCAGAGCGTTGATAATCTAGCCCGGCATCTATGTAAAAATTAGTGTTTGAAAATTGCGTTTTGGCCGTTGCGATTTGAGTATCAAAACTTCCGTAACCTGCGGTTACTGTCGTGTTCAGTCCTTTATTAAATCTAATATCATTACCTAGATGAACACTACCACCTACTGCTCCAGAGCCATATATAATGCTCCCACCGCCCGCTCTCACATCGAGCTGATCATAATTTTTTGACAATAAGGTATTAAAATCAGACTGTCCCGTAAGCTGGCTATTTATGTTTATACCGTTCCACACGACGGCTGTCTGTGCCGCGTTAGTCCCTCTAAAAGAGGCAGAGGCTACGCCACCTGGCCCATTTTCTCTAAAGTATATGGTGCTATTTGCTCGCAACACCTCGGTAAGAGCCGTGCGAGAGCGCTGTATGGTGCTATCACTTATCTTATTAAGAGCTATACCTACACTGTGGTTTTGTAACTTAACATCACTAAGGATCACCTCAGGTAAAACTTGAAGTGTATCTATTTGTGCGACAGTTGTAAGTGCACATAGCACGACAACAATAAAAAGGAATCTATGTTTCATCTATCTACCAACTTTTTACCCGAAAGTTGCTTGATTTTAATTAAGAATTGTGGCAGGTCTCCTGGCTTGCTTTTGTTACACCTTCCCATCATAACACCTTATGACAGTGGCTTTGTAGTAGTAACAAACCCTATACGGGCTTAGCTTACAGTTGCGGGAACAGCTTCCGATTTATACGGAATTCCCTTTTAATCTTCTGCATCTGTGTGATGCATCAAAACCAAAATTCGTCGCAAATATACATAACATTACTCCATACCTAGCAGTAAATCAAAAAGAAGAAAGCCCTCTTGCGGCATTGAGGATTTTAATACTACTTTTGGCAAATGAAGCACTTACACCTTTTAGCCTTTCTTATACTTCTGGTAACAGCTTGTAAAAATGAACCAGCAGTCACGACCGTTACTCCCACAATGAGTGCCTCACAAACAGTAACCTATGCAGATGGTTTTACCATTACAAAATATGCAAACTACACATTGCTAGAGGTTACAGAAGCATTTCCAAATGCAGATAAAACCTTTACCTACGCCCTTGTGCCAGAAGAAGGTTTGCAAGCGTCTATAGAAGAAGAAAACAGTAAATCTCTTACAGAGCTACTTAATGATCAAGGTGTAGATGCCATCATAAAAACGCCTATAAATAATGTGATAGTTACTTCTACGACGCACATCCCCTCTCTGGAGATGCTAGGTGTTATAGAAACACTTAAAGGTTTTCCTAATCTTGATTATGTGTCGAGTCCGCTTTCGCGAAAGCGTATTGAAAACAATCTCATTACAGAGCTAGGTCAAAACGAATCCCTTAATACAGAACTTGCAATAAATCTCAATCCAGATGCGGTTATCACCTTTGGTGTAGAAGGAGAAAACAAATCTGTAAATACCCTACAACGTGCAGGAATCCCTGTGCTATACAACGGCGACTGGGTAGAAAAAGAACCGCTAGGCAAAGCAGAGTGGATCAAATTTTTTGGAGCACTGTACGGAAAAGAAAAAGAAGCAGACAGCATTTTTACCACTATAAAAAATCAATATCTAGCTACCAAAAAGCAACTTGCAGCTGTAACATCAAGCCCTACTATTTTAAGTGGCGCGATGTATAAGGATGTATGGTATTTACCTAAGGGTGATAGCTGGCAGGCTAAAGTTCTAGAAGATGCCGGAGGCTCATACCTATGGGCAGATACCGAGGGTACGGGAAGTATTGCCTTAAGTATAGAATCTGTGCTAGAAAAAGGGCAGCAAGCAGACTTCTGGATTGCACCTGGACAGTATACATCATATTCAAAATTACTAAGTGACAACCCTGCCTACGGACAGTTTGATGCATTTAAAAATAAGAAGGTCTATACCTTTGCAAA
>JAHDEV010000006.1 GCA_020628615.1 Dokdonia sp. | reverse complement strand
GCTGGAGAAATTGCAGATGTTTATACACTTCCTTTTAATGATCTCAAGTTTAATCTTTCAAAATCATTTGGAGAAGACCAAAATCAAACAATCACTTTCAAAGCAGGCAACTTACTTAATGATGACCGTGAGAGTGTTTTCCAATCGTTTGGAGCACAAGACCAGTTATACTCTAAGTGGAGTCCTGGACAAGATTTTAGCTTAAGCTACAGCTTTAAGTTTTAATCAACAATTATTTGAATTAGCCACAAAAAAAGGTCTCCATAGCGGAGACCTTTTTTTTATGATTTATGGGGGAAATATGTTCGCTTTCGCGAAAGCGTAAATATTATCTATTGCTTACTACTCGTGTACCTTCGTTTTTCCAAGTGTTTACTTCTGCAACTCTAGAATCTCTATAGTTCACCTCTGTAAGCTTCTCTGATGACCAGAAAAACCACGTTCCTACTTTTTGTCCCTTATCGTATTGAGCTGTTGCAGTTTTATTTCCGTTACGATCAAAACTTGTCCACTCTCCTGTAATTTTACCATCCTTTGTAAAGTAACCCGTCTGACTTACCTCTCCTGTATCAAAATGAATCGTCGCTTCAATAACATCTCCATTTTCTACATATGTGTTTTTTACAACATCGTCTTGTGCCTGTACAGAAACTACCATTAAAAGTGCCGCCGCTATCATCATTATCTTTTTCATATTCTTCGCTTTTTAATTATTTACTCAGTAAAGATAACTTAAACTTTACCATTAATCAACACTTCGATAACTTTTTATTTACATAAAATTTACATTAAACCCGTAAACACCTCATTTACAATTGTTTAAATATTAAATTTTAACAATTGTAATTTACATACAAACAGATAGTTAGCATCAAAAAAGTCCTATTTACTATCACATTAGTAATAGTAATATTGTTCTTCACGCTATAAAACTTCTTATCTTTCGCACGACTTAACCTTTAGATAATACATAGGGTTTTTAGATTTAAGATTTTTGCACTTTTAGCCTTTTCAGTACATTTTTATGGATAACATTTACATATTTATGATTGCCGCTCTTGCAATTCTTGCGATTGCAGATCTTGTAGTAGGAGTGAGTAATGATGCGGTAAACTTTTTAAACTCGGCTATAGGATCAAAAGCTGTCACGTTTAGAACAGTGATGATTGTTGCTAGTGTAGGTATTGCCTTTGGGGCTTTATCATCAAGTGGTATGATGGAAGTTGCTCGTAAGGGAATTTTTGACCCTAGCCAGTTTTACTTTAATGAGATAATGATCATATTTATGGCAGTAATGATTACGGACATCATACTGCTAGATATTTTTAATAGTTTAGGTATGCCTACCTCTACTACCGTATCTATTGTATTTGAACTTTTAGGTGCGGCCGTGGTGATGTCTATTATTAAAATTTCTAACAATAGTGACTCACTCTTACAGCTAGGTGAATATATTAATACGGATAAGGCTACAGAGATCATTTTAGGTATTTTGCTCTCGGTATTTATTGCATTTTCTGTGGGAGCTATCATACAGCTCATCACGAGGGTACTCCTTACTTTTGATTTTCAAAAAAAGGCATCTTGGATTGCAGCTGTTTTTGGTGGTATTGCCGTTTCTGCCATTTCTTATTTCATAATTATAAAAGGGCTTAAAGGAGCAGATATACTTCCTCCTGCTTTTAGTAGCTGGGCAAATGAAAATCTTTTACAGTTTTTAGGAGCTAACTTTATTGTGTGGACCATACTATCTTGGGTATCGCACGCAGTCTTAAAACAAAACATTTATAGACTTGTTATCATACTAGGAACCTTTGCGCTTGCAATGGCATTTGCTGGTAATGACTTAGTAAACTTTATAGGTGTCCCTATGGCCGCTTATAACTCTTTTGGAGCGTGGTCTGGCTCTGGTATTTTACCAGAAGCGTTTAGTATGGAGCAACTAGCCGAAAAAGTACCTACACAACCTATACTCCTTCTCATTGCTGGACTTATTATGGTGTTAACACTCTGGTTTAGTAAAAAAGCGCGACGCGTAGTAAAGACTTCTGTAGATTTATCACGCCAAGACGAGGTAAAGGAACGTTTTAAACCTAACTGGGTTTCTCAAAATCTAGTACGCCTAGTTATCATAGCAAATACTGGGGTTAATAAAATATTACCTGCTCCTATTAGAAATAGAATAAACAAAAGCTTTACCCCTGTCTTAATGACAAGCACAAAGGCAATAGACGCTCCAGCTTTTGATATGGTGCGTGCTGCAGTAAACCTAGTTGTGGCAAGTGTACTTATCTCAATAGCTACAGGTCTTAAATTACCATTATCTACCACCTACGTTACGTTTATGGTTGCAATGGGAACTTCTCTTGCAGATCGTGCGTGGGGAGCAGAGAGCGCCGTATATCGTGTTGCGGGAGTACTTAATGTAATAGGAGGATGGTTCTTAACAGCATTTAGCGCATTTACAGCGGCAGGTATCTTTGCGTACCTAATGTACTTGGGCGGAAACATTGCTATCATAGGCTTATTTATACTAGCTATCGCTATGCTTGTGCGTAACTATATTGCCACTAAGAAGAGTAACAAAGAAGCACAAATAGAAGAAGACCTCCGTAAAGCAGAGAGTCATACTATATCTGGAATTATAGAAGAAAGCGCAGATAATATTGCAAAAACAATTTTACGTACTAATAAAATCTACACTGGTACTCTTAAAGGTCTTGCAAAAAATAAAGTGGGCAGCCTTAAGAAAAGTAGAGGTACCGTAGAGAAGCTCAATGATGAGATAGATGAACTACGTAACAACATCTTTTACTTTATAAAGAATCTTGAAGAAACCTCTGTACGTGGCTCTAATTTCTACATAGAGATACTAGGATACCTAGAAGATATCACACAGTCATTAGAGTACATTGCAAAGGCTAGTTATAAGCACGTAAATAACAATCACAAGCCACTACGTTTTACTCAAATTAAAGACCTACAAGAGATAGACAACAAGCTAAGTGAGTTCTTACAAGAAACAGCCACTGCATTTAATGATCGTAACTATATGCGCATCGAGGCGCTTCTAGGTAAAAAGGATGAGCTTTATGGCCAGGTGACAGATAAGATTCAAAAACAAGTAGAACGCACCCGTTCTGAGGAGTCTTCTCCTAAGAATACTACTTTATATTTTGGTCTCCTTTTAGAGACAAAAGATCTTATAGAAGAAATTATGAATCTACTAGATTTATACAATACAGAACACAAGAGATCATAACAAGCATCTTTACTACATTAATAAAGCCCTATACGACTCGTGTAGGGCTTTTTATATAATTAAAGTGATGATATTACGCTTTCGCGAAAGCGTAACAGCCCTAAAAACGTTAATGATACGTCAAAACTCTTGTTAATAATACTTAACACACATCATATACCTAGCATCTCATTGTAACTTACCTATCTAACCAAAATATAAATTGATATGTCAGATATAATAAAAGATAAAGAAGACCCAACGGAAGAATATTTACTTCAAGATAATAAGAAAACTCGTTTTGGAGCTACGTTTATAATCATCACATTAGTGATTCTTATAATTGCCGTAGCAGCGACCTATTTTGTATTAGGGTTCTAAGATTAAAATTGTTTACATAAAAAAGCGGCTCTCTATAAAATAGAGAGCCGCTTTTGGTTAGTTACGTTTGACGGTTTATGAACCGCACATTAAACAATCGTCATCACCTTCGGCAGCTTTTGCTTGTGCTATGATTGCTTTCATTTCTTCTGGCGTCATAGGGGCTGTGTTAGGCTGTTGTGCCGTAGTTTGCTCTTTGAGTTGTGCTTGCTGTGCTTCATAAGCAGGAGCTGGGTCATCTAGACTCATTTGCACTTGCATATCTGCTACATTTTGTGCGTGTTGAGCAATAGCATCTACCTTAGATATCTCAGCTTGTGGAGCAGGTATAGGTGCTGGTGCCGGAGCTTGAGTTGCTGTAAGCGTTTGTGCAGCTCTTGCCGCTACTTGCTGTTTTGGCGCTGTAGGTGCAGTAACCGGAGCTTCTTTCTTCTTTGCAGAAAGTGTAAACTTCTTAGCATCTACCGCAGATTTTGTACGCAGGTAATACATACCCGTTTTTAATCCGCTTTGCCACGCGTAGAAGTGCATAGAGGTAAGCTTTGCAAAGTTTGCCCCTTCCATAAATAAGTTAAGAGATTGTGACTGGTCAATAAAGTAACCTCTCTGGCGAGACATATCTATAATATCTTTCATAGACATTTCCCATACTGTTTTATAGAGTTCTTTTAAGTCTGCAGGTATCACATCTATCCCTTGTATAGATCCGTTTGCACGCATAATAGCTGCTTTAAGATCGTCGTTCCAAAGGTTAAGTGCTACTAGGTCCTCTAGTAAGTGCTTGTTTACGACAATAAACTCTCCAGACAGTACACGACGCGTATAAATATTAGACGTATATGGTTCAAAAGCTTCGTTATTACCAAGTATTTGAGAAGTAGATGCTGTAGGCATAGGTGCTACAAGTAGCGAGTTACGCACACCGTGCTCCATTACTTCTTTACGAAGCGATGCCCAGTCCCAACGACCACTTAATTCCTCATCTTTAATATTCCATAGGTTATACTGGAACTCTCCTTGTGATATAGGTGATCCTTCAAAACTTTGGTAAGGCCCTTCTACCTTAGCCATATCTTTTGAAGCTGTTACCGCTGCAAAATATAAGGTCTCAAAAATCTCTTGGTTAAGCTTTTTAGCCTCGTCACTTGTAAAAGGCAAACGTAGTTTTATAAATGTATCTGCAAGACCCTGCACACCAAGTCCGATAGGACGGTGACGCATATTAGAGTTTTCTGCCTCAATTACTGGGTAGTAATTACGGTCTATTACCTTGTTAAGGTTCTTTGTTGCACGTACCGTGATTTTATAAAGCTCTTCGTGATCAAAAGCTCCATTCTTAACAAACATAGGTAACGCTATAGACGCAAGGTTACATACCGCCACCTCGTCTTCTGATGTGTACTCAAGAATCTCTGTACATAAGTTTGATGAACGTATGGTACCAAGATTTTTCTGGTTAGATTTACGGTTTGCAGCATCCTTGTAGAGCATATATGGTGTACCTGTCTCAATTTGAGACTCCATAATTTTCTCCCACAGTTCACGTGCTTTTATAGTCCTGCGACCTCTTTCTTCTTGCTCGTACTTTGTGTAAAGCGCTTCAAACTCTTCTCCGTGTACGTTAAAAAGGTCTGGACATTCATTAGGACACATTAGTGTCCACTTTCCATCCTCTTGTACTCGTTTCATAAACAAGTCTGAGATCCACATTGCATAAAAAAGATCACGAGCTCTCATCTCTTCTGCTCCGTGGTTTTTCTTAAGATCTAAGAAGTCAAAAATATCTGCGTGCCAGGGCTCCATATAGATTGCAAAAGAACCCTTACGTTTTCCTCCTCCTTGATCTACGTAACGTGCCGTGTCGTTAAAAACTTTAAGCATAGGCACAATACCATTAGACGTACCATTAGTACCGCCTATGTATGCTCCCTTTGCACGTATGTTGTGTATAGATAACCCTATACCTCCTGCGCTTTGAGAAATCTTTGCTGTTTGTTTAAGTGTATCATATATACCTTCTATACTGTCATCCTTCATTGTAAGTAGGAAACAAGATGACATTTGAGGCTTAGGTGTACCTGAGTTAAATAATGTTGGTGTAGCGTGTGTAAAGTACTTTTTAGACATTAACATATATGTCTCCTTTGCTGCCTCAAGGTCGTCAAGATGAATCCCTATAGACACACGCATTAACATATGCTGAGGACGCTCTGCTATCTGACCATTAATCTTAAGTAGGTATGAACGCTCAAGTGTTTTAAATCCAAAGTAATCATATCCAAAATCACGGTTATAGATAATAGTCGAGTCTAGCTCATCCTTATTATCCATAATTACCTGGTACACCTCGTCTGCTACCATAGGTGCTTTTTTACCAGTACGTGGGTTTACATATTGATAAAGGTCTGTCATCACTTCAGAAAATGACTTCTTTGTGTTTTTATGTAGGTTTGATACAGAGATACGTGCTGCAAGTTTTGCATAATCTGGGTGACTCGTAGTCATAGATGCCGCAGTCTCTGCTGCAAGATTATCAAGCTCACTTGTAGTTACACCATCATAAAGTCCTTCTATAACTCGCATTGAGATCTTTACTGGATCTACAAAATCACTTAGCTCATAACATAACTTTTTTACCCTTGCGGTGATTTTGTCAAACATAACCGGTTCCTGACGGCCATCTCTTTTTACTACATACATACACTTAAAATATTGTGAGTTCTCATTAGTTTCCCCCTTCTGAGAATTCGGTTAGAATTAGGAATAGCAAACTCTTTTGGAGAATGTATCCATTGGTTATTATTATAGCGATTGCGTGGTGTTACGCTTTCGCGAAAGCGGAAAAAATCCCGGCTTTATTGAATTATTTTATTTAGAACGCCGCGTCAAAACTGATAGACTGCCCGCTGCCGTCATCATCTTTATCTTTTACAACTCCTGCTTTCTGATACTCCCCTACTCGCTTCTCAAAGAAGTTAGTTTTACCTTGAAGTGAGATCATATCCATAAAGTCAAATGGATTTGCTGTGTTATACACTTTCTCACAATCTAGCTCTGTAAGAAGGCGGTCTGTCACATACTCTAAGTATTGTGTCATTAAGTTTGAGTTCATCCCTATAAGACTAACAGGTAGTGACTCTGTTATAAACTCACGCTCTATATCTAGTGCGTTTACAATAATCTCTGTAATACGCTCCTTAGGTACTTTATTCACAAGGTGGTGGTTATGCAGGTGTACCGCAAAATCACAGTGTACTCCCTCATCACGAGAGATAAGCTCGTTTGAGAATGTGAGACCTGGCATAAGCCCTCTCTTCTTTAACCAGTAAATAGAACAGAATGCGCCAGAAAAGAAAATACCCTCTACTGCTGCAAATGCGATAAGACGCTCTGCAAAACTTGGCGAGTCAATCCATTTTAATGCCCAGTCTGCTTTTTTCTTAATTGCTGGAAAATTTTCTAGTGCGTTAAAAAGCTTGTCTTTCTCTACCTCGTCTTTTACGTAAGTATCGATAAGTAATGAGTAGGTCTCAGAGTGAATGTTTTCCATCATAATCTGGAAACCGTAAAAGAATTTTGCCTCAGAGTATTGTACTTCATTTACAAAGTTTTCTGCAAGGTTTTCATTTACGATACCATCTGATGCTGCAAAGAAAGCAAGGATGTGCTTTATAAAGTAACGCTCGTCTTCTGTAAGTTTTCCTTTCCAATCTACAAGGTCTTGGTGAAGGTCAATCTCTTCTGCAGTCCAAAAGCTAGCCTCAGACTTTTTATACCACTCCCAAATATCGTCGTGCTGTATTGGAAATATTACAAATCTATCTTTATTTTCTGCCAGGATTGGTTCTACGAAGCTCATACTTTTTCTTTTAGCTATTAATCTTTTTCATTCTACTTGGGACTAACAAATATCAAGAAAAAAGAACCCAAGGCTTAGAAATTAACACTGTCGTTATTCACAAAGTTTTCAACACAGTGCATTTTACACTTTTCATAAAAAAATCTAAAAATTTATATGTTAATATTTGATAATCAGGAACTTAAGTAGCTTTAAAAATCTTATTAACAATTGCATTTTTAATGGTTTAAAACTAGCCTAGCAAGGGGTTTTAGGCTTGCTTAGGGCGGTTTTTAATAACGTCTTAATAAGAATTTAAAGAACCCATTTGCGGGTCTGACTAAAAAGAATCATGACAAAAAAAATTCCGTTTAAAAAACGGAATTTTAAAATCTTTTACGAGCTATTTGATTAATGATATGAGCAGTAAAATCTCACTTAGTACTTTACTTGGTAATCTTATTACATCTTATTTTTTAAGAAATGAAAGCAAGTGCAAGCAGTAGGATAACAATAATAATGATAGTAATTTTCATAACTAAGTAGGTGTTTATTGGGGTTACTTATACCACAAATATCCTCTATATTAGTTTTACCTGCCAGGGTCAAAAGCCCCCTTTTTAAAATACACGCTAAGATGCAACGACCTTAAAAACAGTAATTTGTACTTATTTCGCTTTCGCGAAAGCGCAAAAAAAAAAAAAATCTCAAACCTATATAGTTTGAGATTTTTATATCAGTAATTTATTCGGCTACAACACCTTGTATATTACCCTTTTAGGCTAGCAGAAAGGTACTCACGATTCATACGTGCAATGTTCTCAAGAGAAATCCCTTTAGGGCACTCTACCTCACAAGCTCCTGTGTTTGTACAATTTCCGAACCCTTCTTCGTCCATTTGTCTTACCATATTAAGAACACGATCTGTAGCCTCTACTTGACCTTGTGGTAATAAAGCAAACTGGCTCACCTTTGCAGATACAAACAGCATTGCACTTGCGTTTTTACAACTTGCAACACAAGCACCACAACCTATACAAGTTGCTGCAGCAAAAGCATCGTCTGCATCTGCCTTTTCAATTGGAATTGAGTTTGCATCTTGTGTGTTACCAGAAGTATTTACAGAAATAAATCCTCCAGCGTGCTGTATACGATCAAAAGCCGAACGATCTACCATAAGATCTTTTATCACTGGGAATCCATCTGCTCTAAAAGGCTCTATTGTAATGGTCTCTCCATCCTTAAACTTACGCATATGCAATTGACACGTAGTTACTAGACGGTCTGGTCCGTGTGCCTCTCCATTGATAAACATAGAACAAGACCCGCAAATACCCTCACGACAGTCGTGATCAAATACTACTGGCTCTTCTCCCTCACTAATGAGCTTATTGTTAAGCACATCCATCATCTCTAAGAAAGACATATCACCATCGATACCATCGATAGGGTATGTCACCATTTGTCCTTTAGCTTGTGCGTTTTTTTGACGCCAAATTTTTAACGTTAGTTTCATATATCTTTCTTATTTATAGCTTCTTTGTTTTACTTCAATATTCTCATAGTTGAGCTCTTCTTTGTGCAGTACTGCATCTTTTGGCGCTCCTTTATACTCCCACGCAGATACGAATGTAAAGTTTTCGTCATCACGTAGTGCTTCTCCTTTTTGTGGTCCGTCTAGCTCTACAGATTCTTCTCTAAAGTGACCTCCACAAGACTCGTTACGAGTAAGAGCATCTTTTGCAAACAGTTCTCCTAGTTCTAAGAAGTCTGCTACACGTAGTGCTTTTGCAAGCTCTTCGTTAAATTCATTTTGAGTACCTGGCACCCTTACTTCTTTATAGAACTCATCACGTAATGCAGAGATTTCATCTATGGCGCTCTGTAGGTCTGTCGCGTTACGAGACATACCACATTTGTTCCACATAATCTTTCCAAGCTTTTTATGGAAATAATCTACTGGCTTAGATCCTTCATTGTTAATAAGTGCATCTACTTGTTTACGCACGTTTTGCTCTGCTTCTTCAAACTCTGGAGTATCTGTAGAAATAGGCCCTGTACGTATATCGTGTGATAAGTAATCACCTATGGTGTACGGTAGTACAAAATACCCATCTGCAAGACCTTGCATAAGAGCAGAAGCTCCTAGGCGGTTTGCACCGTGATCTGAGAAGTTTGCTTCTCCTATCGCATATAATCCCTCTACAGTAGTCTGTAAGTTATAATCTACCCATAGACCTCCCATTGTATAGTGTACCGCTGGGTAAATCATCATAGGCGTGTTGTATGGATCTTGATCTACAATCTTGTTGTACATCTGGAATAAGTTACCATACTTAGTTTTTACAACTTCTTGACCTAGCTTCTTTACAAGTGCCTTATCATTTGCATCAAGGTGTTGCACGTATGCTTGCTCTTTACCATAACGCTCTATTGCCGAAGCAAAGTCAAGGTAAACGGCCTCTCCTGTTTTATTTACTCCAAAGCCTGCATCACAACGCTCTTTTGCCGCTCTTGAGGCAACATCACGAGGTACAAGGTTCCCAAATGCTGGGTAACGACGCTCTAGGTAGTAATCTCTATCTTCTTCTTTAAGATCTGTAGGCTTAAGACGCCCCTCGCGTATTGCGATCGCATCTTCTTTCTTTGCAGGTACCCATATACGACCATCATTACGTAATGACTCAGACATAAGGGTAAGCTTAGACTGGTGATCACCAGATACTGGAATACACGTAGGGTGTATTTGAGTATAACAAGGATTTGCAAAGTAAGCACCACGTTTATGAGCTTTCCAAGCGGCAGTTACGTTAGACCCCATCGCGTTAGTAGAAAGGTAGAATACGTTACCATATCCTCCAGTTCCTAATACAACGGCGTGCGCACTGTGACGCTCAATCTCTCCTGTTATTAAGTTACGTGTTATAATACCACGTGCTTTTCCGTCTACTTTTACGACGTCTAGCATCTCGTGACGATTATACATTTTAATCTTACCACGACCTATCTGACGGTTCATTGCAGAGTAAGCACCTAGTAATAATTGTTGTCCTGTTTGACCTTTTGCATAGAACGTACGACTTACAAGCACCCCTCCAAAAGAACGGTTATCTAATAGTCCACCATAATCACGTGCAAAAGGAACTCCTTGTGCGACACACTGGTCAATAATATTTGCCGAAACCTCAGCAAGACGGTATACGTTAGACTCTCTAGAGCGATAATCACCACCCTTTACCGTATCATAAAATAAACGGTAAGTTGAGTCTCCATCTCCTTGATAGTTTTTTGCGGCGTTTATACCTCCTTGTGCAGCAATAGAGTGTGCACGACGAGGTGAATCTTGAAAACAAAAAGCTTTTACGTTATACCCAAGCTCTGCAAGCGTTGCTGCTGCAGATCCTCCGGCAAGACCCGTACCTACAACGATTACATCTATAAGACGCTTGTTTGCAGGGTTTACAAGGTTAATGTCATTTTTATGTTTTGTCCACTTATCAGCTAGTGGTCCTTGAGGTATTTTAGAATCTAATGCCATAGCTATTTTTTTTAGTGAGGAATTTGGTTAAGGTGTAAGTACACTGCGATAAGTATAAAACCTACTGGTATTGCAACTGCCCAAACCTTTGCAAATTTTGAAAGTCCTTTTGAGTATGCATTATTAAACCCTACAGACTGAAAAGTAGAAGCAAACCCGTGCCATAAGTGTAAAGCAAGTAATACAAATGATATTACATAAAGAGCTACACGCACAGGGCTTTCAAATTTATGTACAGTCTCTGCATAATATCTTGTAGGATCTTCTGGTGCAAACTCAACATATTTATGAATCATCTCTGGAATCCAGAAATCATAAAAGTGAAGACCTAAAAACGCAAGAATCACCAGTCCTGATAAAATCATATTACGAGATGTCCAAGGCGCTGCTTCTCCTCCTTTGTAGTTTGCATACTTGATAGGGCGCGCTTTTCTGTTTTGTAACTCAAGCACGAAGCCCATCACAAAGTGAAAAACCACTCCAAAGATTAGCACAGGTTGCAATGCAAACTGCACAAGTGGGTTTGTACCCATAAAGTGGGACCAAGCATTAAACGTATCTGGATCAATTACAGCTGTACTGTTGATCACGAAGTGTTGTGTCAAAAAGATCACAAGAAAGAGTCCGGAAAGTGCCATTGCTACTTTACGCCCTATTGAAGATTTTAATAATCCGCTCATTTAGTTTTAGTTTGGAATAATCCCAACAAAAATACGGCGCAAACGTTGTTTTAGCAACCTTAGAGCGTTTGTATTCTCGCTATTTAGAATCATTATAAAAACCTTAACGCAGCTGTTCAAGATTTAACAATCACCTCTTACTTAAACCTATATATGATTAAACACTTTCAAAATTTTTGAAAAGGACTAATGAGGCATTAAAAAACCCATTACATCTTACGAGGCAATGGGTTCTAAAAAAGATTTCAAAATCATCACTATTTAACTAACAGCGTGGTAGTTGCAACTTCTGTGTTACCTCCTCCACCGTCTAAAACGATAGTATATGTTCCCTTAGGGAGATAATATTTACCGTTTTTTGTTTTCTTGATATTAAGAGAACTATCTGCTTTTTCAAGATAATTTTTTCCTTTTTCAGTAATCGTCAAGTCATACGAGACTTGATTAATTCCCGCTGCTGGATTTACCGCCATACGGCTTAACTCCTTTCCTTCGGTACTTTTTACGACTAACTCATATTTACCTGCATTGCTCGTGTAGTAACTTATAGGCGTAGATGGCTCAAAAGGATCAGACCAGTTGCTCCAGCTTGTTCCCCATCTTCGGCTATGCTCAACTTCGGCTATATCAAAAATTTCTGCCGTTTTATTAAGAGATACGTTTTGAATAGCACTAAGATCTGTTCTGTAAATGCTTCTTCCGTGGGTTCCTAGCAAGAGATGGTTTGCTTTCTTTTGGATTTTCATATCGTGCACGGCAACAGCTGGTAGTGGTGCGGTGCCGTCTCCAGATTCCGCTTTCGCGAAAGCGTGATAAGAATTACCACCATCTAGACTCACATAAGCCCCGTTATCTGTACCTACATATATAATATTCTCCCTTACCGGGTCTTCTACAATAACATTTACGGGAGACATAGGGATATTTGCCGAAATGTCTTTCCAAGTCTGCCCATAATTATCAGAAACATAGACGTAGGTTTTAAAATCATCCCATCTATAACCGTTAAGGGTCACATATACACGTTCTTTTTTATGCTCACTTGCCACAATGCGTGATACCCATAAGTCTTTTGGCAATGTACCTGTTATATCTTTCCAGTCGCCACCACCATTAGTCGTTACACTTACCTTACCGTCGTCACTACCTGTATAAATAAGTCCAAACTCAAACGGAGATTCTGAAACTGTGGCTAGTGTACCGTAAGCGACATTACCCGGCTTACCGCCATTAGTAAGATCTGGGCTTATAGCTACCCAGTCATCTCCTTGATTCATAGATCGCATTAACTTGTTACCACCCAGATATAAGATGTCTTGGTTATGACTACTTAGTAAGATAGGCGTCTGCCAGTTAAAACGATAAGGCGTTTCTCCTAACTCGTGCTTGATATCAAATCTCTTGTTTTCACCCGTCTCACGATTAATACGATAATAACTTCCAAATTGAAATCCAGTGTACACAATATTTGCATCTCTGTTATCTACCTGCACTTGCATACCATCTCCTCCCATAATCATCTCCCAAGGGTACTGCCCTCTTTGCAACCAAGATTTATCTTGCGCGGCATCGCTAGGTGCAACCCATACACCATTATCTTGAAGACCGCCGTACACGTTGTAAGGCTCTTGATTATCTACCTGTATGTAGTAAAATTGCCCTACAGAAGGGTCGTTTGCCTTTATCCAGTTTGCACCATCATCATAACTTATGTTTACACCACCGTCATTACCATTGATAAGGTGCTTTTCATTTTTTGGGTTAATCCATAGTGCGTGATGATCTGAGTGTACATTTTCTGCACTTATGCTTGTAAAGGTTTTACCTCCATCTTTAGACTTCACAATAGGCACTCCGTAAATATAGATATCTTCCTTATCTGATGGATTTACATTAATCTCTCCAAAGTAATAGCCGTAACTATAGTAAAGTGCATCTATGTATCCTTTATGTGTTTTTTTCCAGGTCTTCCCTCCATCATTAGATCTATATACCTCTGCCCCTACTACAGGTGTATCAAAAAGCTGTGTGTTTGCCGTTTGTAAGTAGGTTGCAATATCTGCAGGTACAGCATCACCTTGTCTTACGATAGACTTTACGTTTGCTGCTCTGTACTTTTCTTGAAAGCCATTAGACTTTAAAAAGTTATCGAGACGCTTGTTATCTAAGCTTAAAAACTGAGCAACACTCATTGTTTTAAAATCATCTTTGTATAAAGCATCAGATTTTTGTGGTCGCTTCTTACCTTCTTCTCTTCTAAACTGGCTATCGTGCACAGCATATACCGTATTTTTATCATACACTGCAAGACCTATACGACCTACTCCCTTACCAGCAGGAAAGCTGTATAACTTTGTCCAAGTGTCACCAGCATCTGTACTCTTGTAAATACCAGAGCCACTACCAGCGCCTTCAAAATTCCACGCCTTTCTATCCTTCTCCCAAGAAGAGGCATACATCAGGTTAAAATTATTTGGATCATTATCTATATCAATAATACCAGAGGCATCATCTACATACAGGGTCTTTTTCCAGGTGAGACCACCGTCTGTAGTTTTATAAACCCCACGCTCTTCATTTTTTGAGTACAAGTGCCCTACAGCACCTACCACAACCTCATCTGGATTTTCTGGATTAATAAGGATGCGCCCTATATGGTGGGAGTCTGTAAGACCCATATTTTTCCAAGTCTTGCCACCATCTGTAGATTTGAGAAGGCCTATCCCTGCATAACTAGAGCGGGATGCATTGTTTTCTCCCGTACCTACCCAGATAGTATTACTAGGCCAGTGTACTGTTACTTCTCCTACGTTTTGTGTAGGAGCATTATCCATCACTGGGGTAAATGTGGTTCCATTATTATTAGTATACCACAAACCTCCAGAAGCATAACCTACATAAAACTCTGATGGCATATCTGGGTTTATGGCTAGATCTACCACACGGCCACTCATAATAGACGGACCTATGTTTTCAAAAGGGATATTTTTTACAAGACTATTTTGAGCTGCTAGCATTTTTTCTTTAACAGCCTGCTCTTGTTGTTGCGTTGTAGATGCAGCTTGCTGTGAGTTTCCATTTGCAAGCGCAAAAAGCAGCGCTCCAGATGCTAGAAAGTAACGTATGTTCATTTGGTTTGGATTTTATAAGGCAATGAAAATACGCAAAGGACTTATTTTAAGAAAACTTTTGGATTTAGTTTAACACGTGTGAGTTCTTTTTTGAGGTTATGAGTTGTTACGCTTTCGCGAAAGCGTACCCAAATTTGTATTTTTACATTCTAATCAAGAGTTACAATGAAATACGACCTTATAGACAACGCACTTTTTATAAAAAACCGCAAAAACTTTATGGCACAAATGAAGCCAAATAGTCTAGCCGTTTTTAATAGTAATGACATTTACCCCGTGAGTGCAGATAGTACACTCCCTTTTGAGCAACACCGTGATATTTTTTACCTAAGTGGTGTAGACCAAGAAGAGTCTGTACTTGTTATGTTTCCGGACTGTCCAAAAGAGAAGTACCGCGAGATTCTTTTTGTAAGAGAAACAAATGATCATATTGCTGTCTGGGAAGGTGAAAAACTTACCAAAGAAAAAGCGACAGCTACATCTGGAGTTAAAACGGTACTCTGGCTGCAAGACTTAGAAAAAGTATTTTCAGAACTTATGACCTATGCAGATACGGTATATGTAAATACTAATGAGCACTACAGGGCAAGTGTTGAGACAGAGACTCGTGAAGATCGCTTTACAAAATGGTGGAAAGCAAAGTACCCTGCTCACAGTGTAGCAAAGAGTAACCCTATCTTACAACGCCTACGCTCTGTAAAAGACCAAATAGAGCTAGACCTTATGCAAAAGGCTTGTGATATTACAAATAAAGGTTTCCGTCGTGTGCTTGGGTTTGTAAAACCTGGGGTATGGGAGTATGAAATTGAGGCAGAATATATACACGAGTTTTTAAGAAACCGTTCTAAAAAGTTTGCTTACACCCCTATTATTGCTTCTGGTAATAATGCAAACGTACTTCACTATATAGAAAACAACCAGCAATGTAAAGCTGGAGACCTCATCCTTATGGATGTAGGTGCAGAGTATGCAAATTACTCTAGTGATATGACCCGCACCATACCAGTAAGTGGTCGTTTTACAGATAGACAAAAAGCTGTTTACAATGCGGTATTAAAAGTAAAAGACGAGGCCACAAAACTTCTCGTACCAGGGACTTTATGGGAGCAATACCACGTAGAGGTAGGTAAAATTATGACTTCTGAGTTACTAGGTTTAGCACTACTAGACAAGGCAGATGTGCAAAATGAGAATCCAGAGTGGCCAGCATACAAGAAATACTTTATGCACGGTACTTCTCACCACATAGGCCTTGACACCCACGATTATGGCTTACTACACGAACCTATGCAGGCAAACCAAGTCTTTACCGTAGAGCCAGGAATTTATATTCCAGATGAAGGTTTTGGGATTAGACTAGAGGATGATGTAGTTATACAAGAAACTGGCGCACCCTTTAACCTTATGCGTGATATCCCTATCACGGTAGAAGAAATAGAAGATCTTATGAATAGCTAGACACGCGCTAGTAACATCATATAAAAGCCCATCATTTTTTTAAATGATGGGCTTTTTTTTTACTAAATTCTCTAATTAAGCAACTGGGGTTGCAAACATATATTCTTGCAATAAAGAAAGTGCTCGTTTTTTATCTTCGGTTGCCACGAGTATAGATATGTTATGATCACTTCCTCCAAAGGAAATCATACGCACTTGCACATCTTGCAGTACTTGAAAAAGTTTATGCGTATCTGGATGACGGTTTACCGCATTACCCACTAGACAGATAATGCTTTGCTTATCATCTACCACTACCTGTGAGAATTGTACAAGCTCGGTTAGTATGGCATCAAGATTACTCGTATCATCTATGGTAAGTGACACTGCAATTTCTGATGTGGTAATCATATCTATTGATGTCTCATAGCGTGCAAATACGTCAAAAACTTTACTTAAAAAACCGTGGGCGAGTAACATTTTACTCGACTTTATTTTAAGTGCGGTTATACCATCTTTGGCAGCTATAGCTTTGATTCCTTCACCTTGTGACCTGTGTGTAATTACGGTTCCAGAAGCATCTGGCTCCATTGTATTTTTTAAACGTAAAGGGATACGCGCTTCTCGCAAGGGTTGTACAGTCTGGGGGTGTAATATTTTTGCACCAAAATAAGCGAGCTCTGCCGCCTCATCATAACAAAGGGCACCTATTGCTTTTGTCTCCTCTACAAACCTCGGGTCGTTATTATGAAAACCATCTATATCTGTCCAGATTTGCACCTCGCTAGACTCAACTGCAGCACCTACTATGGTTGCTGTATAGTCGCTCCCTCCTCGCTGTAAGTTTGATATCTCACCACTATAGTTGCGACATATAAAGCCTTGCGTGATGTAAATGGTATGCTGTCCCGCATTTTCTATCACACGCTCAAGATTCTGACGTATATAAAATTGATCTGGCTCATTGTCCTTATCTATTCTCATAAACTCTAATGCAGGCAGTAAAGCAGCACTAAGACCTTCTTGTTGTAAAAAGTGACAAAATATAAATGTAGACAGCAACTCACCTTGAGCGACAATAGCTTCTTCCATTTGCAAAGTAATCTCCTTCTCTACCGTGATTCTCTCTACCTCTGCAAACACCTCATCTACATATCCTATAACTAGAGATTTAATATGTTTATCTGTAAACAATTGCTCAATAACATCATCATATCTAGATTGTAAATCTCCTCTTGTTTTATGTGCTGTAGTGACGTCACCCTCTCGGGCTGCAGTTGCAATAGCAACAAGAGCATTTGTAGTACCAGACATTGCAGATAGTACAACAATCTTAGGTTGCGGTGAGTCTATAATATGACGTACAGACACCATATTTTCTACAGATCCTACAGAGGTTCCTCCAAATTTTAATACTTGCATAGGTTACATTTTTATACAAATGTATTTCTGTGGCTCTTTCTATCCTCATAAATGAAGAAAATAGACTAATTTTGAACAAAATGTTAATTATATAACGATTTGAATACAATATCAGATTGCGTAGCGGCCATTATTGCAAAACAGCCCTACCTAGAAGAAGCATTATCTCAAAAGATAATAAACTACGCCGCACTGGCCGAAAACTTAAATCCCCTAGTGTCTAAGATGCTCAAAAAGCCCGTAAAAGACGGTGCTATACTTATGGCGTTGAGACGATATGCATCTCCCACAGATACCCAAAAGTCATTACGACTCAAAGAGGTACTTAATGGACTAGGTGATATCACGGTACGCTCAAAACTAATCGTTTTTACATTTCAAAACTCTGGGACTCTTATCCAAAACCACGCTCAGATACTTAGTACCATCGCTACAAACCAGCAAGTTTTTTACACCTTTACTCGCGGTATACACGAGAGCACACTTATAAGCTCTGCTAGTGAGGAGGCGCACATAAGAGATCACTTTAAAACAGAAAATATACT
This sequence comes from Dokdonia sp., assembly GCA_020628615.1. Classification (GTDB taxonomy): domain Bacteria; phylum Bacteroidota; class Bacteroidia; order Flavobacteriales; family Flavobacteriaceae; genus Dokdonia. Next base: position 23,779 of record JAHDEV010000006.1, on the reverse strand, counting down.
CAATTTTCAAGGCAACCTTTCGGCTATAAGTATACGATTGCCACAGGGTAACACAGCTGTTGCCGGCTTATATTATCAGATTTTTAAACGCCTTGCTTGGGAAGGTATATCGCTTCAAGAGGTAATTTCAACTACAAATGAATTTATAATTCTGGTAGAAGATGAGCTTGTAGACAGAGCATTTTCTGCCATTAAGAAATTACAATCTTAAGTAGTACGATTTCGCGAAAGCGTAAAAACATTTACCCCAACAAGTGTTATCACAGCAGGCAATAACCAGCCTAAGCTTACCGTGCCTAGAGGTATAAATTCTTGTATACCCTTCATTTGCTCACTAAACCCTAGTGATGCCCAAAAATCTGGTGCGCTAAATAAAATAGTCGCAATCACTACAGACCTAAATACAAGTACCGTTGTCCATCTATCTGGTAAGGCATTGAGTATAATCAACACAATAGTTATAGGGTAAATAAACATAAGTGCAGGTACGGCTACGGCTATAATAGACATTACATCTAGCTGTCCCATTACCACTCCCAGCACACAACCCAATACCGCAGTTATGTTATATGCTAGTTGTGAGTTATTAAAAATACCTTTTACAAAGTCTGATGTGCCTGTGACAATACCCACTGCCGTTGTAAAACAGGCAAGACTAACTAATACCGCAAGTACTCTGCTACCCACGGCTCCTAGTGTATCTACACTAAGCATAGATAATAGAGCCGTGCGATCTGTGATTTCTGGACCACCACTGCGCAAAGCACCTAAGTAGATAAGGCCGCCGTAAATAAATAACAACCCTAACCCAGCAATGATTCCTCCTTGTGTGATGATTCTCTTATTTTCGGTAGGGGTGCTATTTTTAAATCCTAATGATATGACAATTACACCTCCTACTACAACACCTCCTATAGCATCAAAAGTTTGATAACCCTCAAGTATACCACTCGTAATTGTATTGTCAAAAATAGAAGCACGCATAGGCTCATACTCTGCAAAGAGTCCTATACCTATCACCAAAGCCAGTATACTTAATATGGCTGGTGTGAGGTACTTACCTACAATGTCCATCATTTTTGACCTATTGAGTACAAAAAGTAAAACAAGGGTAAAATAGAGGCTACTTAAGGTTAAACTAGAGATGTCAAAATATGGCTGTATAGCCATCTCATAGGTCACAGATGCCGTGCGAGGCGCTGGTAAAGCAATAGAGATAGCATAAACAATTATACCGTATAATAAAGCAAATAGTGGCGATACCTTTTTTGCAAAGTCTAGCATTGTACCTTGCAATCTAGCGTGCCCGTAGATGGCGAGTATAGGTATCACAACTGCAGATACGATAAAACCTAAAAGTACTAACCACCAAGAGCTGCCGGCATTATAGCCTAAGAATGGAGGTAAGATTAAGTTACCTGCGCCAAAAAAAAGAGAGAATAGCGCAAAGGCTGTAATGAAGGTTTGTTTGGTCATTCTCATAGGTTGCTTGATATTTGCCCTCCAATATAGAACTAATGACCATTAACCACAAAGGTGCTTCCATTTTTTATACAGATACAGGATCTGGTACACCTATTATTTTGCTTCACGGTTTTCTTGAAAACCATACTATGTGGGATGCTATACAAAGTAAACTTGCATCTCGACATAGAGTCATTTGCATAGACCTTTTGGGACACGGTACTTCTGGTAATACTGGCTATGTACACACTATGGAAGATATGGCGGCCGCTGTACAAACGGTGGTTGACACTCTAGCAATCACAAAAATGCATCTAGTAGGCCACTCTATGGGTGGTTATGTGGGTCTCGCTTTCGCGAAAGCGCAACCAGAACGTATCATATCACTTTGTTTACTCAACTCAACACCGCTTCCAGATGACGATGAGCGCGCAGCATTGCGCACAAGGGCAAATAAGATGGCAAAAAAACAATACGAGCAGCTAGTACGTATGTCTTTTACAAATCTTTTTGACCCCAAGACAAAAGCAAACTACCACAATCAAATAAGTGAAGCCCTAGATCACGCATTAAAAACTCCTGTACAAGGGTATATTGCAGCAAATAGTGGAATGCAAGTACGTGATGACCTCAGTACTTTCTGGAAAAAAGCTCCCTTTGCACAAGGAATGATACTAGGAGCTACCGACTGGATTATAAATGCAGAAACTCATAAAGACCACTTTGAAAAAGACATAGCATTTTTTAAAATCATAGATAGCGGCCATATGGCTCATATCTCACACACAGAACTAGTGGCGAAGCTTCTGGAAGAATTTGTAACAACATCTTCAAGTCGGGATTAGACCTAAAGTAGGTAAAAATTAATAAGGCATTTTATACTTTCACTACTTATAAATCGTTAAAACACTTTAACATATAAATTAATTTTAATGCTTTTGGTCGGTAAATTTGTGTATTTCACAGATATTTATTTACTTTGATATCCCAAATCATAATAAATGAAATCCATAGAACTTACCCCCCTACAACCTAAAAGAAATCAACTAGCCGCTGTTGCTTGCAAAATTTTTGGACACAAGTATCGTCTTACAAAGCGTTACCAGTCACATTTAAAAGAATTTGAGTGCACGCACTGCAAGAAACAATATACGCTAGATGGTTACGGTCACTACACCCCACTTACCCCAAAAATGCGTCGCATTAACGAGGTGTACGAAAATTTTTACATCACTAAAATGTCACGTACTTCCTAGTCTTCGCTAGAAAGTGCATTCCAACCACGAGCTATAAGAGGTATCTTAGTATTTGCTCTTGTTATAAGGTGAGCTCCTTCTTTTTCTTCGGTCATATGACCTATGATTGAAAAATTAGGGTTTGCCTTAATTTTTGGAAAGTCTTCCTGTTTAATAGTAAACAGCAACTCATAATCTTCTCCACCACTTAGTGCGATGGTTGTGCTATCAAGTTCAAACTCTTCACAGCTACTTATCACTTGTGGATCTAACGGAATCTTATCCTCATACAGATTACATCCAACACCTGAATTTTTACAGATGTGCAATATCTCTGATGACAAGCCATCACTCACATCTATCATAGATGTAGGCAGTACTTCTAGGGATTGTAAGATAGACTTTACATCCTTACGTGCTTCTGGCTTAAGTTGTCTTTCTATTAGATAACTATATTGCTCAAGGTCTGGCTGGCTACTTGGGTTTACTTTAAAAACAGCTTTCTCTCTTTCTAAGATTTGCAGCCCCATATATGCTGCTCCTACATCTCCAGATACTACAAGTAAATCACCAGCCTTTGCGGTAGATCTTTTAGCTAATTCTTCTGGAGCTGCTTTACCTATTGCAGTAACACTTATAACGAGACCTACGTTAGACGAGGTTGTATCTCCTCCCACTAAGTCTACCTTATAATTATTACACGCAGTTTGTATACCTGCATATAACTCCTCTATCGCCTCTAGGGGAAATCTATTAGAGACTGCTATTGATACGGTTATCTGTGTAGCTTCTGCATTCATAGCATATACATCAGATAGATTTACCATTACTGCTTTGTACCCTAGGTGTTTTAAAGGCACATAGCTTAAATCAAAATGCACCCCTTCTACAAGCAAATCTGTAGTAACGACAATCTGCTCATTTGGAAAATTGAGAATTGCAGCATCATCACCCACACCTTTTACAGTAGATGTATGGTGTATTTTAAAGTATTTAGTAAGGTGATCTATAAGTCCGAATTCACCTAATTCTGATAATGATGTGCGCTCTTGATTTTTATCTTCTAACATAGCCGCAAAGATAATCAAACCTAATTCTAAAGATCAATAAAAACTAATTTGACAGCTAGGTAAATGTTAAATAGAGTAATCCTTTGTAGGGAATTACCCGTCTCACTTGTTGCATTAGTATATTTATCTAAACTAATCCTCACGTCTATGAGAATAAATATTACTAAGAACATACTACTTGCAATTCTTTTTACCGTTTTCCAGGCAACTTTATTACCTAGTCAAACACCTTGTGAGAATGGAATGGCAGGTGAGTTTCCTTGTTTTGGTTTTGATCTTCAAGACAGACTTACAGAGGCAGACCTCAACACCACATTTGTAAATGATAGCTGGGGATGGACTAATCCTGATGATGGTACAGAGTACGCCATTATAGGCTTAGGCAACGGTACTGCTTTTGTAGACATATCAAACCCAAATGAAATTGTCCTTATAGGTACTTTGCCTACGCACACTACAGAAAGTGTATGGAGAGATATTAAGGTTTATGAAAATCACGCTTTCATAGTAAGCGAGGCAAATGGACACGGTATGCAAGTTTTTGATCTCACAAGACTCACAGATATAACTGCTACTCCTGTAACTTTTACAGAAGATGCACACTACGATGGCTTTGGTAATGCACATAATATTGTAATCAATCCTGAGAGCGGATATGCATATGCAGTGGGTACACAAACCTTTAACGGAGGACCTCATTTTATAGATATTTCTAACCCCACAAACCCTACGGCAGCGGGAGGTTATGGGCTCAATAATTACAGTCACGATGCACAAGTAGTAACTTATAGCGGTCCAGACACAGATTATACAGGTAGAGAAATACTTATAGGAAGTAATGCAAATATTGTAGCACTTGTAGACATAACAGATAAAGCAAATCCTGTTGAGATTTCAACAATTACATACCCTACTATAGGCTATACACATCAAGGCTGGTTTACAGAAGACCAAAGATACTTTTTACTAGGTGATGAAACAGATGAAATAGACTTTGGTTTTAACACTAGAACTATTGTTTTTGACTTTAATGATCTTGACAACCCTGTATTGTCTTTTGAGTATGAAGGCCCCACTGAGGCAATAGACCACAACGGCTATGTACTAGGTGATCTTTTTTATTTATCAAACTATCGTGCAGGGATGCGACTTATCAATATTTCAGGTATAGAAAATGGTAGTATAGAAGAGATGGGCTTCTTTGACACTTATCCTGCAAATGATTCGGCGGGATTTGGTGGCGGACTTTGGAATGTATATCCTTATTTTGAGAGTGGTAACATCGTGCTAAGTGGAGGCGGTGGTTTTTTTCTTGTAAAACAAAACAGCTCTCTAGGCGTTAATGATATAGATAACCAAGATATCTCGGTAGCCATATACCCAAATCCTGCAATAGATGAAGTACATCTTTCTAGTAATAAAACTATAGGCGATGTAAAGATTTACAATGTTCTCGGACAAATAGTTATTGAAAAGACACTCCTTGAGGATGGCACCATATCTGTTAGAGAATTAAATAAAGGTGTTTACTTTGTAAAAACAGAACACAGCACTACACGACTAATTGTACAATGAAGATAACCTCTTACATACTCATTCTAGCACTTCTCGTTCTCTCTTGTAAAGATGATGATCCTACAGGATTACCAGTACCCGAAGAGCCTACCACACCAGAACAAGTGGTGACAGATATACTTGTACGCACACCCTGTGATAATGGAATGGCAGATATCTACCCTTGTGCAAACTATGATCTTATGTCGCATCTATCACGAGAGACTATAGGAGAACCAGGCTTTAATGACATCTGGGGCTGGACAGATGCCACAACATCACGTGAATATGCTATTCTAGGAGGCCAGGCGAGCACCATTTTTATAGATATAACAAATGCTCAAAACCCTACCATTATAGGTAAACTCCCTACGGCATCTATAAACTCAAGATGGAGAGATATTAAGGTGTATAATGACCACGCATTTATTGTGAGTGAGGCGGCAAACCACGGAATGCAAGTTTTTGACCTCACAAGATTGCGTAATGCACAAAACACACCCATAACCTTTGATGCAGATGCATTATACACAGACATAGGCAACGCCCATAATATTGTTATAAATGAAGATTCAGGTTTTGCATATGTTGTAGGTACAGAAACATTTTTAGGAGGTCCTCATTTTATAGATATAAGTACACCCACGAGTCCTACTTCTGCTGGGGGTTATGAAGGATCTGGTTATACACACGACGCCCAAGTAGTGACTTACAACGGTCCAGATATGGATTATGTAGGGCGAGAGATTTTACTCGCCAGTAATGAAGATGTTGTAGTCATAGCAGATGTGACAGATAAAGGTAACCCACAACTTATCGCTACCGTAAGTCAAGATAATGTAGGCTACATACATCAAGGATGGTTTGATGAGAGTCATACAATTTACTATGCAAATGATGAGTTTGATGAAACCGAATTCGGATTCAACTCAAGAACACTTGTCTTTGATCTTACAGATCTAGACAACCCCGTTTACACCGGTCCATATTTTGGCCCTACACAGGCCATAGACCACAATCTTTATGTAAAAGATTTTGATTTATACTTAACAAATTACACCGCAGGGCTACGCATTGCAGATATAAGCGGCAGTAGTCTTGAGAGTATAACAGATATCGGTTCTTTTGACACACACCCAGAAAATGATGCTACAGAGTTTAGTGGAGCTTGGAGTGTCTACCCTTATTTTGATAGTGGTAACATTATCATTTCAGATATCTCTCGGGGCCTCTTTATCATTCGTAAATCTGGCACTTAATTATGAAAAAAAATAAATTTATAAAGATGATGTGGTTTACGCTTTCGCGAAAGCGTACTTATTCCTTTTGTATACTCCTCATCCTTGCCATTGCTTGTAAAGATGATGAAGAACTTCTTACAGACGATATCACGATAACAGATGATGTAGTAAACACAGACGACACCGTCACTCCAGAAGAAGGTTTTACCGTGCAATACACAAGCATTTATGGCGGAAGCCAGGTAGATACCTTTCAAGCCATTACAGCGACTCCAGATGGAGGATTTGCTGCTTTAGGCCATACACAAAGTGTAGATGGTGACGTGACAGATAATGACAGCCAGATTAATAAACTGTGGCTTGTTAAGGCAGATCAAGATGGTGCCATAGAGTGGTCAAAAACTTATGGCGGCAGTGAGGATAGCCGAGGCACAAAAGTAATTACAACCACAGATGGAGGATATGCCATACTAGGCTACAGCGAGAGCAGCGATGGTGATATGACAGAAAATGCAGGTTTTTATGATCACTGGATCGCAAAGCTTGACTCTCAAGGTAATATACTATGGCAAAAGAGCTATGGCTTTTCAGGTTCAGATCAGGCATATGGACTTATACAGACTACAGATGGTGGTTTCTTTACCTCAGGATTTCTAGACGTAACTGCATCTCAAGGTCAAGGAAATGATGGACTTCAACAAACAGATAATACTAATAATGAAACCCGGGCAACACTACACGGCGTGGGTGAGTTTTGGGGTCATAAACTAGATGCAAATGGCAATTTAGAGTGGAGAAGGTATTTTGGCGGCACTAATAATGACAGATCATATGAGGCACTACAAGCACCAGATGGTGGGATCCTTATGATAGGTAACTCAGAGAGTAATGATTTTGACATATCAGACCCACGAGGAAGTTATGACTTCTGGGCAGTAAGACTAAGTGCTACGGGAGATTTACTCTGGGAGCAATCGCTAGGAGGAAGCCAGATAGAGATTGCCTATGCAGCTACCACTACGCCAGATGGAGCCTACCTTCTAGCCGGTGACACGAGAAGTAGTGATGGAGATGTAACAAACTTTCGCGGAAGCGCAGATGTATGGCTCGTAAAACTAAGCGACCAGGGAGAACTACTCTGGGAGAAAACACTAGGTGGGTCAAATTTTGAAACTACTCGCAGCATCACCCAAACGCCAGCTGGGTATGCTATAACGGGTGCCTCGCGCAGCCTAGATGGACAGGTAACGACTAACAATGGCCAGAACGATATCTGGGTAGTATCTATAGATCAAAATGGCGAGTTGATTAAGCAACAATCCTTTGGCGGTAATGGTCAAGATTTTGGCTACGGCATCACCGCCACTACAAATGGAACCTTGATTATCGCTGGAGACACAGATAGCACAAGTGGACCCCTAGTTGCCTCAAAAGGAGCAACAGACGCCGTAATTATAAAACTTAACTAAATCATATTATGAAACAGATAATCGCTTTATGTACAATCGCACTCCTCTTGCTGTCGTGCAATGAGGATAACGATGATATGGGTACGACTTATGGATCTTTAAACCTAGTTTTTGAAAACACCGTAGCAGCATCTCCACTCACGCTTAACACACAAACGTATGCAAACCTAAGTGGTGAAGGATACAGCGTCTCTGAGTTAAAATATATTATCTCAAACATACAGCTCACCAGAGCAGATAATACTGTTCACACCATACCGGTAGACAAAAGTTACTTTGTAATAGATGAGGCGGGTACAAAAACTGCCTTGCTAGACAGCATTCCTGTGGGTACGTATACGGCTATAAATTTTGGTTTTGGTGTAGACCCTACTCGATACCCTATTGAGTCTGGATCTGTAAATTTTATACCCACTGCAGAGGAGGCTGGAATGTTATGGACCTGGTCTGCGGGCTACAAGTTTTTAAAATTTGAAGGTACTTATTCAACCACAGTAGATACAGATGATGCAAACCCGTTTACTTATCACGTAGGGAGTCACGGTGCAAATTTGGATAATTATAAAGAGATTAATCTCGCTTTCGCGAAAGCGGTAACCGCATCAAACACCACAACTCAAACTATTAATTTTGATGTGGCTAAGATTTTTGACAGCACAAACACAATGTCGCTGGTTGCCAAAGATGATATACAAGTAGACCCAGAAAATGCTCCAAAAATTGCCGAAAATGTACGCACAGCATTTAGTATAGAATAAATGAAACAACTATTATACATACTACTTTTCATCTCAATCTCCTGCGCTACAGAAGGTACAGATGACACTAGCGTAATGACAGATGATGGCTACACGCCGTTACCTAATCCTGCACTTAATTTTGAGATCCCTTCTAATTTTCCGGAGAGTACGTATGACATTACCCAAAACCCACCTACAGAACAAGGCTTTGAGCTAGGAAAGCGGCTTTTCTTTGATGGCAGGCTCGCTTCAGACGGAGTTGTTTCTTGTGGTTTTTGTCACATACAAGAGTTTGCATTTACCCATCATACACATATCACCAGCCACGGTGTAGATGGGCAAATAGGTAGTCGCAATGCACAGCCGTTACATAACTTAGCATTTATGGCAGACTTTACTTGGGATGGTGCCGCAACGTTTTTAGACTCACAATTTATTATCCCAATTACGGCAGAAAAGGAAATGAACGAAACCATCTCTAATGTGCTTAATAAACTGCGTGATGATGACAACTACCCTCAGTTATATGCAAATGCTTTTGGTGACCAAGAAATTACTACAGAGCGCACATTTAAGGCATTATCACAATTTATAGTGATGATGATAAGTGCAAACTCAAAATATGATAAGTGGGAACGTGGTGAGGCTGTTACCTTAACTCCAGATGAAGATGCTGGGCGCATTCTTTTTGATGCAAAGTGTGCTAGCTGTCACGCAGGCACCTTGCAAACAGACCAGACATATCGCAATAATGGGCTGGCGATAGACCCAGCATTTAATGATATAGGCAGAGCGCGCGTTACGGGTTTACCAGAAGACAATAGAAAGTTTAAAGTACCCAGTTTACGTAATATAGAGATCACCTTTCCATATATGCACGATGGTAGATTGCAGTCACTACAAGATGTACTAGACTTTTATACGGATGGTGTTACAGCCAGTGATAATCTAGACCCACTTCTTGTGCGCCCAGATGGCACGCTAGGCCTAGATATTACCCAAGATGAAAAAGAAAAAATCATTACTTTTCTTAAAACACTTACAGATAACGACTTCTTGCTAGACAACAGGTTCAAAGAATTTTAACAATGCTTTTGGTTTGACTTGCATATAAGGCTTTTAAATCATAAAATAATCATAAATGATTCAGATTTCTAGCCAAATAGAAAATGTTTAATTAATTTAACCTAAAATTAAACAAATTAGTTATGGACCTCTTACAACAAGCTGAAGTTTATGAAAATAGAACAATGAGTCATATGTCTACAAGCGACAGAGTTGCCGCTTCTAGAGAAGGAAAGAAACTCATTCTTGCCATAAACGAGATTTACAAAAAAACAAAAGATAGCCACCTTATGGAGGTTATGAAACGTCTTACGGTAAAAAAGAAAAAAATAGAGAAACGTATTAAGGGGAGACTTGCCGCTTAATTACATTTTTATAAAGGATTATAAGAGCGCATTTTTGCGCTCTTTTTTGTTGGAAAATCTTTTGGCACCTCTTGGGTCACCTTTCCTGTAGCTGCCCACTCTGCTCCTCTTTGTAGTGTTGTAATAAACCCAACACCCTCCATAGAGTAATCCATATGTCCTAGCGCTGTATGAAACACGCGCCCCTCCTCATAGTTTATAGTCATAAGTAATGGCTCTGTACGCCCAGACCCCTTATTTTCTGGTGCCCACGGTTGCGCATTACCTTCTACATCTGAGTATGCAGTGGCTAGCACCGTTACATTCTCGGCCGGACCACGCAAGCGGTCATATAACTCGTCTTTAGTATGTAACCACTCCGCAGGTAGATCTTTCATAATAGGATGCTCTGGTGCTCTGGTCGTAATTAAAAACTCAACCTCTGGACCGTGAGAAGATTCGTCACCGTTTACAGGAGCAATAACTTGCTCATCATTTTCATCATAATAGATCTGTTTTCCTTTGGTAAGGTCACGATGACCCCAGCCACCTACACCTATCATCTTGTTATATGCCTCCCAATTTCCAAAAGAATTATTTGCCGCGTGTACAACTACCAGTCCTCCACCGTTTTTCATATACTGCTCAAAATTAGATTTCACCTCATCTGTCCACTCGCTTGAGTCCATCCCAAAATTTGAAATAATTACATCATACTTATCAAATTGTGGATTAAAACTAGGGTCTGGCGTAATGGTATCTGTAGAGGTATGTACTCTATAATCTTCCCATCTATATAGATCTACCAGCTTTGTTATACTATCGTGATTAATACCATCTACAGTGCCGTGGTGTGGCCCTTGATACAGGTATTTTGCACGATGAAGGTCCACCACAAATAAGCCCGTTTCTTCAAGGTAAGATTTCATCATCACCGAAGTTTTAGGCCATACTCCGTGATTATTCTGACCATCTATTACGAGTGCACGCAACTTTTTAGGTTGCATCTCTTCTTGCTTCTCTTTTTGACCTTGCTCTCCACATCCTATTACCATAAGTGACATAAATGTGAGTGCTGCTAGATAGAGATTTTTCATATTAATAGTTTTTTTTTGATAATGTGAATAGGTATCACGCTTTCGCGAAAGCGGACACTTAAAATAAAAATAATTTTGCAATGGCTGCTATTAGCACTATTATTAAAACATAGTAGGCCACCTTGTCTGCTCCCTTATATTTTGTGGCAAAGCGAGCAGTGAGGAAACCTCCTATGGTTTGCCCCACAGCCATAATAAGCCCTAGTTTCCAGTCTATAAGACCTTGATAATGAAAAAGGCCTATCACTAGTAACGTATAGAGACCTATGACAAACCCTTTAAGCGCATTACTTTCTATGATATTCATACGCATACCCAGCACCATAATAATAAGGAAAAAGACTCCCATCCCCATCTGTATAAAGCCGCCATAAAAGCCTAGTGCAAATAATAGCGGAATGTAGATATACCACTTAGGTCTAAACTCAAGGTCTGTCTCTCTCAACCAGCGTTTAGGTCTTACCAGTACAGCAACAAGCATAAAGAGCATCATAAATTTAAACACAGCTCTAAACTGCTCATTACTTACATTTATAGCAAGCAAGCCTCCTGCTACTGCGCCTATAAAAATGGGAATAATGTATTTTTTATGATGAGCGATATTAAGCCTCCCGTTTTTATGAAATACCCACGAGGTAGCTGTACACTGTGTAAAAATGCCTATTCTGTTTGTGCCGTTTGCAACATTAGGAGGTAAGCCTAGCACCTCTGTAAGTATGGTGAGTGTTATGGCGCTACCGTTACCTGCAAGGGTGTTAATCCCTCCAGCTATTAAGGCTCCTACGATGGCGATAGCATATGTTTGTAATTCTGTCACTTTTTAAAAATTTAAGATCACCCCTCCGTACATTGTAAATCCAGGTGCCGGTTCATAAAATCTATTACCAAAAGCATTGATACGCACATTATCTGTGTATTGTTGGTCGAGTGCATTATTGAGTCCAAGATACGGCTTGATTTGTATCTCTCTAAAAAGTGTCTGATAACTAAGCTGTACGTTTACCAGTTCATAGCCGTCTATCACTGTCTCATTACTATCTTGCGCAAACTGGGACCCTATAAAGTTTGCATTCACTCGTGCACTAAAACCTCCATCTGTATCATATAATAATCCCAAAGTAGACATATGCTTTGCAATACCAGGCAAGGCATTACCTGCATAATCTGTATCTCCCACGGTAAACTCATCATAGGTAAAATCTGAGTAGGTATATGATGCTGTGGCTTGCAGGTTTTTTGAGAAGACATACTGTCCCTCCACCTCAACACCTAGCCTGTTAGTTTTACCTGCATTTCTATAAAACTCACGATCTGGAAATGCTTCTAGTTCAAAAGGGACAAGGTCGTCACGTGTGTTTATACTAAAAGTGGTTACCTGATAACGCAGCTTGTTACGTAAAGCGCCCTTAACCCCCACCTCAATGCTTGTTGCTTTTTGAGGAGCTAAACTTTCATTAAAGCCTGAGAGACCATCTGGACTCGTAGAGACCTCAGATAATGAGGGAGTTTCAAAACTGGTTGACACATTTATAAAGGGTATAAACGCTTTCGCGAAAGCGTAACTCACACCCACACTTGGATTAAAAGAATTTAAAGTTACACTACCAGAATCATCTCCATCGCTAAGAAAATCATCATCTGCCGAAAGTTTATTGTAATCAAATCTAGCCCCTGCGGTAAAAAGCCATTTATCAATATTGAAGTGATCTGTGAGGTAAACACCAAGGTTTGTAAACTTCTCCTTTTGACTAAGGGAAAGATCTCCTTGCTCGCCTTCAAGGTTTTGAAACCTGCGGCGCCTGTCATTTTGAAAAGCAAAATCATACCCTACTTGTAAGGTGTTATGACTCTTTTCATACTTGTAGGCTGCTCCCTGACCCATATAATTGCGATTGAGATCTACTACGCCACCATTTTCAAAAGGAAGCAGTCCATCAAAAAGCCTATTGCTATAAAACCCATAGGTGGTGAAGTTGCTCTTTTTATTTATTAACCACTCTAAACTCGCTCCCACTTTAAGCTGTGAGATAGCTTCTCCGGTTTTAAAAAGCTGGTTGCGGTCACGAGCCTGTCTTCTATCTGCATTTACCTCTTCCAGGGTTAACCCTCCAGGGTCATCTGCCTGCGGGGCATCTGTGTAATTAAGTATGGTGGTTAGATAAAGGCTGTCTGCAAGTGCAAATCTTCCTTTAAAATTAGTGTTAATTTGCTCAAAACCACTTTGATCTCTGTATCCATCAGACTGCATATAATTTGCGTGAAAGATATAGCTCGCTAGTGAGTCTCCTATAGCTGCTGTAGCTTGATAATTTTGAAAACCAAAAGCTCCAGCGCCCACCTTTATCTCAGTGCCTAGGTTTTCAGTATCATAGGTCCTAGTTTTTATATCAATAACTCCACCCGAGGCATTTCCGTAAAGACTCGAGCTAGGTCCTTTTATAACCTCTATGCGATCTATAATTCCTAAAGTGAGGTTATCTAATTGCCCTTGACCATCTGGAGTTGTCTCTGGTATACCATCTACAACAAGTTTTATTCCTCGTATTCCAAAACTAGATCGAGCCCCAAAACCGCGTATAGAGACTCTCAAATCTTGGGCGAAGTTTGTTACATTCTGAGTAAAAACTCCAGGGACTCCCTGTACATATTCTTGCAATGAGAGCTGTTGTCTTGTTGCGTCTTGTGGTACTGTTTTAATTACAGAAACAGCGGCAGGAATTCTGTCTAGGGTACTTTGTATTCTAGTAGATTGTATGATTACAGTATCTATAGTTTGTTCAGGTATTGAACCCGTCTGACTGTAACAAATTGATGCAAAAGCTAACAAATTGATAAGCGTTACGATGCGTGTCTTTTTCAATGGCTTAATTTTTACCGAAAAGTACTGCCTACCAGAAGAACATCAAAATAAAGCTACCTTTACTTATATCAATCATACAATTAAGATGGAAAAACTCAAGCAGTTAAAAAAATGGTTTTATAAGATGCTCGCAAAAGTAACGCCGGGCAAAACAAGCACGCGAGGAGCAGCGATTGCCTTGCTCATAGTAAGTGCTATTTTATTTACTATAGCAGCTATCGCTTCTGTTACAAAATCAAAAGACCCTTGGTTTTTACTCTTCTTTGCGGTCTTTGTGATAATCATAGTGCTTAGCGCATATTTCTTTTTATGGATTTTAAAGAAATACAACCGTATGCCTAAAATATTGAAGCTAGCGCTTCTTATTGCAGTCCCACTATTATTTGTAGCACTCGCCTTTGAGGGTATCTATGTATTTTTTGCTTTTTGTATTATCTCCTTAATAGGGGGAGTTATTGCATTATTTACCACAAATGTATTTTCATCCTTATCTAAGGTTAAAAAAGGAATTGCACTTCTGTGTCTGCTAGTTGGCATCATAGGTTTGGTAAGTGCTATTAATGGATTACTCCCACGCGGTTTTGACATAAAACCAGTACTTAATGCTGCTACACTGCATAAAAGTGCAGTACAAAAAATAGAAGCTCCGTCACCTGCAGCACGAGGAGATTATACGGTAAAAAAAATAACATACGGTAGTGGTAAGGACAAACATAGACCAGAATTCGGCAAAGATGTCACACTAACTACAAAAGCCGTAAATGGTGTTCCTTTCTTAGATAATTGGGAAGGTATGAGTGGGTGGTATAGGGAGCACTTTTGGGGTTTTGATGATAAAAAGTTACCACTTAACGGGTATGTATGGTATCCAGAAGGAGAAGGGCCATTTCCACTCGCGCTCATTGTACACGGCAATCACTTAATGTCAGACTTCTCAGATATAGGTTATGAGTATCTTGGGGAGCTACTCGCTTCTAGAGGTATTATTACCGTCTCTGTAGATCAAAACTTTCTTAACGGCTCTTGGGCAGATATTACGGGCGGACTTGATGAGGAAAACGATGCCAGAGGCTGGATGCTATTAGAACATCTGCGTGTATGGCACGACTGGAACAAAACTAAGGATCATCCTTTTTATCAAAAAATAGACACGACTAGTATTGCTCTTATGGGACACTCTAGGGGTGGAGAAGCTGTGGGTCACGCGGCTTTTATGAATACCCTACCCTACTACTCTGATGATGCGTCTATACCATTAGACTATAATTTCAACATTAAATCTATAGTTGCTATTGCACCGGTAGACGGGCAATATAAACCTGGCAATGCGCCTAATGAATTAAAAGATGTGAGCTACCTTACCATACACGGTTCTCAAGATGGCGATGTAACTTCCTTTGCTGGGTCAAAACAATATGAGCGAATCACCTTCTCAGATAGCACATCACATTTTAAATCTGCGGTGTATGTACAAGGAGCAAACCACGGCCAGTTTAACACCAGCTGGGGAGAAAATGACACCTCAGATGCGAGCACTTATTTTCTTAATAATAAACAGCTTCTATCTAGAGAGGAGCAACGCGAGATTGCCCGCGTTTACATAAGTGCTTTTTTAGAAACAACACTAAAAGATAAGATGAGTTACAAACCGCTATTCTTAGATGCTCGAACAGGTGCAGACTGGCTTCCGGAAACCATCTATTTAAGTCAGTATGAAGATAGCTCGTTTACTCCGCTAGCAACATATGACGAAGATTTTAATGTAACAACAGGCACAAAAGACAGCACTACAATTAAGAGTACAAATGTAACTATCTGGCGAGAGCAAGAAATTAGTCTTAAATGGGGAGAAAAAGGTTCTCGAGCGGCTTATGTGGGCTGGCACTATAAAGATATAGAGGAAGGTGATCCTATACCAGACTCACTAGTGGCAACCTATGAGTATACTTTTAAGCCAGAGCCATTAGATAGCACTATGGCACTCACATTTACCCTTGCAGAGTCTACAGAAAGTACAAACCCTAAATCTAGTGGTAAATGGAAGGATAATGAAGATGAAGATGACTTTGAGTCTGGAATTGAAACTGAAACTGAAACTGAAACTGAAGATATTACTAATAACGAGCTCAAAGAAGAAATAAAAAATGGAGATGAAACAAATGATGAAAAGCTTGAGGACGACATCCCAGACGCACCTATTGATTTTAGCATCATCATTTCAAACAGCGATGGCCAAAAAGCTACCTTCTGTCTTAGTGATTTTTCTGCATTGCAACGCGAAATAGAAGTACGCATATGGAAGTCACAGTTTATAACAGATGATAGCGCCTCAGAAAATATTTTTCAAACCTTTATATTTCCATTTGCAGAGATTCAAGCAAGAAACCCAGACTTTGACATCTCCTCCATAAATCACCTAGTATTTCGGTTTGACAAAACCCCAGAAGGAGTCATTATTATAGATAATTTAGGGTTTATGAAAACCCTATAAATCACACACATAACACGACAAAAACTACAAACCATACATCACTATAGAAAACACCTATCTCATCATCTGTTAGTTATATGTTAGTATGCGTTGAAAAACGCGACCTAAGCCGTATATTTGCAAACTATTCAGACCGATTATGATTAAAGTAGATCCAGCAGCAAAAATTAAGATCGCCAGCCTTATGCAGGAGGACGGTTTTGATGTAACCACAGACTATGTGCGCGTAGGTGTAAAAAGTGGTGGTTGCAGTGGCTTGTCATATGACCTTCATTTTGACAAAGTTCATAAAGAAGATGATAAAGTTTTTGAAGACAACGATGTAAAACTAATCGTAGACAAAAAAAGTTTTCTCTACCTCATAGGTACTACGCTAGAGTATAGCGGAGGACTTAATGGTAAAGGTTTTGTGTTTAACAATCCCAACGCACAACGTACTTGTGGTTGCGGAGAAAGTTTCTCACTTTAAATAAAAAATGTTAGTACGCTTTCGCGAAAGCGTACCCTAGCTAGAAAAAGATACAATGGCATATACTGAAGACGATTTAAGGGAAGAGTTAAAAACCAAAGAATATGAGTATGGTTTTTTTACAGACATCGAGACTGAGACATTTCCTGTAGGATTAAATGAAGACATCATACGTGCGATTTCTAAGAAAAAGGAAGAACCACAATGGATGACAGAATGGAGGCTTGAAGCTTACAAAGTGTGGCAATCTATGGAAGAACCAGACTGGGCAAATGTAAATTACGAAAAGCCAGATTTTCAATCTATCGCATATTACTCTGCACCAAAATCTGTAGATCCAAACAAGACTCTAGATGATGTAGATCCAGATTTACTGGCGATGTACAAAAAACTAGGTATATCTCTAGATGAGCAAAAGAGAATGAACAATGTCGCGATGGATATTGTAGTAGACTCTGTATCTGTAGCAACTACATTTAAGAAAACACTAGCCGAAAAAGGGATCATCTTTATGAGTATCTCTGAGGCAATAAAGGAACATCCAGAACTAGTGCGTAAGCACCTAGGTACTATTGTTCCTGTAAAAGACAACTACTATGCAGCTCTTAACAGCGCTGTGTTTTCTGACGGATCTTTCTGTTACATTCCTAAAGGGGTGCGTTGCCCTATGGAACTCTCTACTTACTTCCGCATAAATCAAGGAGGTACTGGACAGTTTGAAAGAACATTACTAGTAGCAGATGAGGGTAGTTATGTAAGCTACCTAGAAGGTTGTACAGCACCTAGCCGTGATGAAAACCAACTACACGCCGCAGTTGTAGAGCTTATCGCTCTAGATGACGCAGAGATTAAGTATAGTACTGTGCAAAACTGGTACCCTGGTAATGCAGAGGGTAAAGGAGGTGTTTACAACTTTGTAACAAAGCGTGGTCTTTGTGAGAAAAATGCAAAAATCTCTTGGACACAAGTAGAGACTGGATCTGCCGTAACGTGGAAATATCCTTCTTGTATCTTAAAAGGTGACAACTCAATAGGAGAATTTTACTCTATCGCTGTGACTAATAATCACCAGCAAGCAGATACGGGTACAAAGATGATACACTTAGGTAAGAATACTAAAAGTACAATCATCTCAAAAGGTATCTCTGCCGGTAAATCTCAAAACTCATATAGAGGTCTTGTAAAGATTAACTCTGGAGCCACAAATGCGCGTAACTTCTCGCAATGTGACTCACTACTTATGGGTAACGAGTGTGGAGCGCACACCTTCCCATATATTGAGACAAAAAATAAGACTGCTCAAGTAGAGCACGAGGCAACAACTAGTAAGATAGGTGAAGACCAGATTTTTTACTGTAACCAGCGTGGTATTGACACTGAGAAAGCAATTGCCCTTATCGTAAACGGATTCTCAAAAGAGGTACTTAACAAACTCCCTATGGAGTTTGCTGTAGAAGCTCAGAAGTTACTTGAGATAAGTCTAGAAGGATCTGTAGGATAGATTGTCATAACACTCAATCAAACTAAGAGATGAAAAAACTAGTTATCATAGCAATCATTGCAGGCCTTTTTACTTCTTGTGAGGAGTTTAAAAAGGGATATGAAGATGGCAAAAAAGATGCGCAAAAAGAAGCAGAAATTGTTTCTAATAAAACACCAGAGGTAACGCTTTATAAGTTTTCTGGAGGCACTGTTCAAGCAAATAACCTTAATCTGTTTGCTCAAGGAGACACGTATAAAGGGGAGTCAAAGCAACTTGCAGATGCTTTTTATGTAATCAAGCATCCAGATGGAGTGCTACTTTGGGATACAGGTTTGCCTGAAATGCTAGTAGGTCAAGAGCCATACACACCAGAAGGTGGTGCTTTTACCATCTCTCGTAAAGATTCTATAAAGACGCAACTTGCGAGTGTAGGGATGAGAGCAGAAGATGTAAATATGATTGCTTTTTCTCACATACATTTTGACCACACGGGAGCTGCAAATCATTTTCCTAAGGCCAAGTGGTTTGTACAATCTACAGAGTATGACTTTGCAAACAGTGAGGAGATTAAAGGAAATAGTTTTTATGCACCAGCTAGCTTTAACCAGCTTACTAATGTAGAAAAGCTAGATGGAGACAAAGATGTTTTTGGTGACGGTACAGTTATCATAAAATCTATGCCTGGCCACACAGCAGGACACCAAGTATTGTTTTTACAACTTAAAAACAATGGTCCTACCCTATTATCTGGTGATATATATCACTTTGAAAAAAATAGACAAAACGGTGTTGTACCACAGTTTAACTACGACATTACAACAACCGAGAAGAGTATAAAGGAATTTGAAGCTTTCGCGAAAGCGCAAAACGCAACGGTAATCATACAGCACGACGCCGAAGATTTTGCAAAAACACCAGCAATACTCAACTAGCAATGAAAAAATTTCTTCTTTTACTGACACTAACTACAGCCATTATCTCTTGTAAGGAAACACCCGCAAGCGATCAAGTTGCTGCTGAGTTTCAAACATTAGAGGGAGAGTTTATATATCTAGCAGATGCAGCTGTACTTAAAGGAGATACCTTTATTTATGGTGTAACGCTAGATGACAAAATGCAAGAACTGGCAACCATTGTAAAACCATTGAAACGTGATGAGTTTGATATGGTACCAGTAATCATTAAAGGAGAGTTGCACTCAAAAGCTGCTGGAGAAGAAGGCTGGGATGAGATTGTAACCATAAAAGAAATACTTGAAGTCAAAGCACCAACAGGTGAGGCTCCATTAAAATTAGAAGCAGGAGACAAACTCAAAACAGAGGGCGGATCTTTAAAAGTAGAAAGCGGTAAATAATCGCACAATTAGAACGTAGAACTATGTTATCAGTAAAAAATCTGCACGCAGGCATTGAAGAGAAAGATATTCTTAAGGGAATCAACCTTGAGATGAAGGCCGGAGAAGTGCACGCAATTATGGGACCTAATGGTTCTGGTAAAAGTACACTCGCTTCTGTTATTGCAGGAAAAGAAGAGTATGAAGTAAGTAATGGAGACATAGACCTTAATGGTGAGTCTTTATTAGAAATGGATCCAGAAGAAAGAGCTCACGAGGGTGTTTTCTTATCTTTTCAATATCCTGTTGAGATACCTGGTGTATCTGTAACAAACTTCATCAAGACTGCTATAAACGAGACTCGCAAAGCAAAAGGACTAGAAGATATGCCCGCTAGCGAGATGCTTAAGAAAATTAAAGAAAAAGCAGAACTACTTGAGATGGACCGTAAGTTCTTATCTAGATCTCTTAACGTAGGTTTCTCTGGAGGAGAAAAGAAACGTAACGAGATTTTCCAGATGGCAATGCTTGAGCCTAAACTTGCTATTCTAGACGAAACAGATTCTGGACTTGACATTGACGCACTGCGCATTGTTGCAAATGGAGTTAACAAGCTCAAGAGTGAAGATAATGCAGTACTTGTAATCACTCACTACCAGAGACTTCTTGACTACATCGTGCCAGATTTTGTACACGTACTTATGAACGGTAAGATTGTACGTTCTGGAGGAAAAGAACTTGCTCTAGAACTAGAAGAAAAAGGGTACGACTGGCTCAAAGAAGAAGTAGGTGCATAACTAGACCTGTTACAGTAGTGATTTAACATCACACAAACAGATCTTACAACAGAACAATATGAGTTTAAAAGATAAATTAGTAAGTAACCACATCGTCTTACAAGAAAGTATAGATGCAGACTCGCCTATCTACGGGATACGCAATGAAGCTATCAAAACTTTTGAGGCAGAAGGGTTTCCTACCAAGAAGTTAGAAAACTGGAAATACACCTCACTTAACAGCATTCTTAAAGAAGACTACAACATCTTCCCTAGCAAAGAAGCTGCTCTAGATTTTAAGGATGTAAAGCAGTATTTCTTAAATGATCTAGACACCTATAAAATTGTTTTTGTAGATGGTGTTTACAGTTCATACCTATCTGAAACTACACACGATGGTATAGATGTGTGTACAATGGGTGCTGCGCTTACAAAACCTAAGTACAAGCAAGTAATAGATGTGTACTTCAATAAAATTGCAAAAGGCGAATCAATGGATGCATTGAACACGGCTTATGCAAAAGATGGTGCATATATCTATATACCAAAAGGAAAAGTAGCTCAAAAGCCTATACAGATAGTACATTTCTCTACTGGAGCAAATGATGCTATGATGTTACAACCACGTAACCTCATTGTAGCCGAAGAAAACTCTGAAGTACAAATTATAGAGCGTCACCAAAGCCTCTCTGACAAAAAGGTCTTAACAAACGTCGTTACAGAGATTTTTGCAGATAAAAGAGCCCTTGTAGATTACTATAAGATTCAAAATGATAAGCTTGATGCTTCTCTTATAGACACCACCGAAATTGAACAACATAAAGAAAGTATTGTATCTGTACATACATTCTCTCTAGGTGGTAACATCACTCGCAACAACCTTAACTTTTACCAGAAGGGTGAGTATATGGATTCTATCCTTAAAGGTGTTACGATTATAGAAGGAAAACAACACGTAGATCACAACACGCTAGTTCACCACATCACTCCTAACTGTGAAAGTCACCAAGATTACAAAGGCATCTTTGCCGAAAAATCTACAGGTGTCTTTAACGGAAAAGTTGTTGTAGAGAAAGAAGCTCAAAAGACTAATGCATATCAGTCTAATAACAACATCTTACTAGATGATACGGCTACCATAAATTCAAAGCCTCAGCTTGAGATCTTTGCAGATGATGTACGTTGTTCTCACGGTTGTACTATTGGACAACTAGATGAAAGTGCATTGTTTTATTTACAATCACGTGGTATAGGTGAAAAAGAAGGGCGCGCATTACTTATGTATGCCTTTGCAAACACAGTACTATCTAGTGTAAAGATTCCGCAGCTTAAAACAAGAATTACAAAACTTATTGCAAAGAAAATAGGTGTAAACATCGGTTTTGATCAATAAGATTGATTTCAAATAATTACAAAAGCCGTTACCTATCGTAGCGGCTTTTTTTATACACAGAGATAAGCTTGTACAACTGGTTAAAAGTCCTTCAGTTTGTATCTTTGTATTAAAGAAAAAATGCTATGTTAGATATTAAAAAAATACGTGAAGACTTCCCTATTCTCAAAAGAGAAGTAAACGGAAAACCGCTTATTTATTTTGACAATGCCGCAACATCACAAACACCACAAGTTGTTATAGACGCCATTGTAGATTATTACTCTAACTATAATGCAAACATACACCGTGGCGTACACTCGCTCTCACAAGAGGCCACAGATGCTTATGAGGAAGCACGTATAACAATACAAAAGCATTTTAATGCCGCACAGCCGTATGAGATTATACTCACCGCAGGCACAACACACGCCATAAATCTAGTAGCAAATGGCTTTGCAAGTATTTTAAAAAAGGGCGAAGAGGTACTCGTTTCGGCACTAGAGCATCATAGCAATATTGTACCGTGGCAAATGCTTTGTGAGAAGACAGGCGCAACGCTTAAAGTTATACCACAAACAGAAAGTGGAGAACTGGATATGGACGCTTTCGCGAAAGCGTTATCACCACAGCTCAAACTGGTCTTTGTAAATCACGTATCAAACGCATTAGGAACAATAAATCCTATAGAAGAAATCATCACCGAAGCTCACAAAGTAGGTGCAGCAGTACTAATAGATGGTGCACAAGCAACACCACACATAAAACCAGATGTACAAGCCCTAGATGCCGACTTTTACGTATGCTCTGCTCACAAAATATGTGGTCCCACAGGTGTAGGCATCCTTTATGGAAAAGAAGAATGGCTTACTAAACTACCTCCTTATCAAGGTGGTGGCGAGATGATAGACCAGGTGAGTTTTGAAAAAACAACATATGCAGGACTCCCTCATAAATTTGAAGCTGGCACGCCTAATATTTGTGGTGGCATTGCTACAGGTGTGGGCCTAGATTATATGAATGAGCTAGGTTTTGATAATATCGCAGCTTATGAAGATGAGCTTTTACAGTATGCCACAAAGCAGCTCCTCGAGATTGATGGGCTTAAAATTTATGGCACATCTGCACATAAAACTGCGGTAGTTTCTTTTAATGTAGGTGAGATTCACCCTTATGACATTGGCACCATACTTGATAAATTAGGGATAGCAGTACGCACAGGGCACCACTGTGCTCAACCTATTATGGACTTTTATAAAATACCGGGTACGGTACGTGCCTCATTTTCTTTTTACAACACAAAAGAAGAGATTGACACATTTATAGAAGGTGTAAAACGTGCTGTTGCAATGCTATCTTAAAAACAAAATTATGAAACCCGTACTTACACTTATACTCTTTATAGCCGGCTTTACAATGAGTCAAGCACAGTTATCACAAACACCGATGACCTTTACAGGTGATTTTATGATTACTAACGTAGCTGGCGAAGATGTTACAGAAACGCCACTATCTCTTACTATTGACAATAAAAAGCGATCTATAAACGGTTCTACAGGTTGCAATAACTATATGACAGATTATGCAAATAGAGGCACTACGCTTCAATTTTCATACATAGCCAGCACTAAAAAGGCTTGTTCTCACGATGATATAGAACGATTATATTATGACAACTTATCTGAAGTTACATCATTTCTAAAAAAGGGTGACACG
>JAHDEV010000136.1 GCA_020628615.1 Dokdonia sp. | reverse complement strand
TACATCGCCGATGCTTACGACAGTAGCATCGTCATTGGTAATTGTTCCAGTTCCTATATTATCTACACCATCTGTGTCGTCAGTGTCTAGTATTCCATTTGAAGTACTCTCCAGAGTTACCATAAAAGTCTCATCGCCCTCTACAGTTGTGTCTCCCACTACAGGAACACTAATTGTTCCTGTAAGTGTATTTGCAGGAATCGTGATAGATAATGTAGAAGGTGCTGTAAAGTCATTATCGGCAGCTGTTGCCGTATCATCCTGAATAGAATAAGTAATTACTGTTGGTGTAGATGAAGGCTGAGTAAGTGTTACTACAAAATCTGCAGTTACTGTTCCTGTATTCCCTTCTGTTACAACCACATCACCTACACTAACAACAATAACATCATCATTAGTTATTGTTCCGGTTCCTGTAGTTGCAGCAGGGTCAATCGTACCGTTTGATACACTTGCTATACTCACCGTAAATTGTTCATCATCCTCTATGGCATCATCTCCATTAACAGTAACCGGGAAAAATCCACTAGTCTGCCCAGCAGGAATTATTGCCGTAAGCACTGTTGGCGCTACGTAATCCGCATCACCAAGAGTTCCTGTGCCGTTAGCAACGGTAAAGGTTACTACAGTATTTACATCTGCAGGTGCACTTAAAGTTACAGGGAAGTTCGCTACAACCGTAGTTCCATCATTTCCTTCTGTTACTGTTACATCACCGACACTCACTACTATAGAGTCAAAAAAATCATTTTCTTGTGAAGACTCAAATCCTATGATTGATATATCTATTGTATTATCATTAGCCCCATCAACATCACTTAAAGAAATGACACCTGCAGGATCTGTTTCAGTTATTGTATAGTTACCGTTACCAGGAACGGTAAAACTATATTGTCCATTTGCATCGGTTGTAGTCGTTTGTGTGTCGTCACCAGAAAGAGTTACAGTAACTCCAGCTTTTGCAACACCATCTACAAATACCTGCCCACAAATTATAGGGTTTGTAATAACACTTACTTCTTCAGTAGGGTACGCAATATCTTCAAACAATAAAGAGAACTGTCTATCTTCGAATCCTGGTGTTGCATTATAACCATCTTTACTAATTGTATACTGTATAGATGTAAATGAGTTATAATAAGCCGTAAATGCATAATTAGGATCTGTATTAATCCCGTTTACAATCCCAGCATCTGTAGACATTCCAATTAATTGAGAAGGGCTTGAATCGACTACAAGTGTTGAATTTACTCCATTTGTATAATAAATATCTGGCGTCTCAAATTTTACACGTTCAACATCAGTAAGTGAATTACTATCGAGGTCTAAAGCTGTAAAATATACCGATACTGCTTGAGGAATTGTCGTATCTGCTTGCACGTAAGATATCGTAAAGACCACTTCTTGACCATTTTCTCCTGGCGTACCATCCATTTGAGGCTGGAAAGCTCTTGAAAAACCACCAAAACCAGGGATATTTTCCTCTTCACCATCAAGCACTAAAATTCCTGCTCCATTAACAAATGCGTCAATTGAAACTAAACAATCAAGACCTGCAGTTACATCTGAAAATCTAAACACGTCTCCCACATCAAAAGCACCTGGAGTACCTCCTTCTGTTTCTACAACTACCGTATTTGCATCAAAGTTTGCTGAAGTAATAAAAACTGGGTCATCATCACAAGATCTTGGAGACTGTGGTCCTGGATCTGGAGCAAAACCAAAATTACTAGTAAACGTATTTTGACCCGCGACTGTAGTATATGTTCTACCGTCATTACCAAAACCTTCTATTAAGACAGATCCACTTGGGATATCTGAATCATTTTCATCAACATTTATGATTGTATTTCCGCCAGCTACAAACGCCGAAAAATCGCCGTTAGCGTCTGTGGTTACAACTTGAACTACATTTAAAGCATCAGTAATAGTAATTGCAACATTAGGAAGATTTGGCTCACTCGCATCTTGAAAGCCATTTGCATTTAAATCATTATATACATGACCACTTACGGTAGCTTGTGAGGTAACGATTGCCCCAAGACCTCCATTAATATCAGCCCCTCCTCCATTGGCATTTGGAAAATCACTAGGATCTGTTACGTCTAATAGATCTGCATTAAATGGCACGTTATTATCAAAGAAAGAAATACCATAGACTGTATCCCCCACACTGTAACCTAAATCTGCAAGTGTAATTAACGATATACCTACAACTTCTGTAATACCACCTACTCTATATGGATTTCCAGTAGCTGTTGGGCTATTTACAAGAAAACTCCAATCCAAAGGTTGAGTTACAACCCCAAAATCATTAGTCCCATCTACAGCATTTGTACCTCCTATTTCAATTATAGGGCCAAATGAGGTAGGCTCACCAGTTACAGCATCTACAGAAAGAATAGGCGCCGCCCTATAACTACTATTACCATTTTTTTCAGGAGCAATAAAACCTACTTGAGTCAAACTAGCCGTCGAAGGCACAACAAAAGCCTCATACAAAGCATCTATTCTTTCAATATTTTGTGCAGTAACAGTTGCATTCTTAAAAACATCATTTGCACCCCTCGTTACTACAGGATCTCTAAGAACTTCTTGCATTGAGCAATCTCCTAATGTTCCTGGAAAACTTGATTGATAATTAAAATCATTCCCTCCGTTCTCAAGAACAAAGAAGCCACAACGATCTCCAGTAACTCCACCATTTCCGTCTACACGAACAATGTTATAATTAATTTGCGTAAAGTCGTTATCTAAAAAATAGTTTTGTCCACCAAAGGTCACTGTAGACAACCTAAAATCATTTGCCTGACCCCATAAATATGTATTAGTTACAGCAGTAGCTGGATTTGTCTCAGAATAACTCAAAGGAGTTGCACCAGTCGCGACAAAAGTCGCATTAGTAACAGCATTTTGACTAAATACTTGTAAAAAAGAAACAAGAATAAAAAGGAAGCTAAAAAGCGCCTTAAGGTTAAATGTAGTTGTTCTCATAAACTATTAAAAATGAAAGACAAGCTTTCGGATTTGATTATCAATTAAGAGGGTGTAATTTAAAAACCAAAACAAATGTATATGACAGCGAAACAATGAATTCTACTTGTCAAATAACTAGCAGATTATCCGATAAACTGAAAAATTACATCGACGTTCTACACAGGAAAATTTTTTGTCAAAAGCAAACTACGGAACAAAGTTGCATAATCGCATTTAACAAAATTTAACATTTTAAAAAAGGTCAAAAAAATTCTTAACGGCCCGAAAGATACGTAAACAAAGACATTCACAGCAATTATGAAAATAAATACTTTTTTAAAATTTCAAAATAAATGAACTTAAATCAATATTTTACAAGTAACTCATTAACAAGTATTTAGAAAATTTTTCTGTTTTTTAACATATCAAGGCGATATTTCAACAGTCTAAGTAAAATTTATTAACACATATATTCTTACAAAATAATTATAAAAATTTGCCGTCAATAATTCCAAAAATAAACAGATAACCAAATAAAATACACCAAAGCTCTTTTAAGAAGATTTAAGAGCAAATAAAAAAATATGATAGTGATACTTAAGAAAATATAGAAACGCGCTATAAAAAGCTTTCAATAAGTCAAAAAATAGAAAACTATATTGAAAACCAATAGAATTGGTTAATACTATAGAAAAAACAAATACATATTTCGCGTAAGCGTAAAGGCTATCCCTTTATTAAATTCCAGATATCGTTACCAAATATGATAACCATAAGACCCATTACAATAACAAAACCTATTATCTGTCCTCTTTCTAATGTTTTTTCTGAAGGTGCTTTACCAGAAATCATCTCATAAAGTAAAAACATAACGTGTCCACCATCTAGCGCTGGGATAGGAAGAATATTTACAAAAGCTAGCCATACAGAAAACATTGCCGTAAAGCCCCAGAATTTATACCAGTCCCATTGTGGCGCCATCATCTCAACAATACCTATAGGACCTTTTACTTTTTTATAGCCTTGTACTTTTCTATTAAATATGAGTTTAAATTGTCTTACTTGCTTTGTAAGTACGTCCCAAGTTTTTGTAAGACCTGCTGGTATTGCCGCTGCAATACTATACTCATCCTTAACCAAAAGTTCATTTACATTTGCCCCTACACCTAGCGCTCTATCTTGAGCTACCATAAATCTTTTCTCAATCTGCTCGCCATCTCTATCTAGTTGCATCACAACCTCACCACCCTTTTCGGCATCAAAGACAGATTGAAACTCAGACCACTCATTTACAGGGGTGCCATTTATACTCATAATACGGTCTCCTGCAAGCACTCCATTTACATACCCTATTGAGTCCTTTGCAACAACACCTATTATATTACTAAATCTTGGTCTTATAAAACGCTCCTCTGCATCAAGTACAGATTTTTTTGCCTCATCTGGTATGGCAAATGTCATCTCATTTCCATCACGTACAACAGTTACATTATCACCTAGTAAAATATCTATCTGTACATCGTCAAAACGTGTGACCGTCTTATCATCTATTTTTATAACCTGGTCTCCGTTACGAAGACCTATCTCCTCACCTATCTCACCTACTGCAATACCATATTTCAATCGATCTGCAGGCACATACTCATCACCATAATACACAAGCATAGCACTATAGATAAACCACGCAAGCAGTACGTTTACCGTCACACCACCTATCATTACAATAAGACGTTGCCAGGCTGGCTTAGATCTAAACTCCCAGGGTTCTGGATCTTTTGCCATCTGCTCCTTATCCATAGATTCATCTATCATACCAGCAATCTTGACATAACCCCCTAGAGGTAGCCACCCTATACCATAAACTGTATCACCTATTTTCTTTTTAAAAAGTGCAAACTTCACATCAAAAAACAAGAAAAACTTCTCCACCTTAATTCCAAACCATCTGGCAGGAGCAAAGTGACCAAACTCGTGTAAAACCACAAGAATAGATATAGCAAGCGTAAACTGGGCAATCTGTATAAATGTCTCCATAAAGGATAAAAGTCAATTTTTAAAACGCACAAAAATAGGCTTTTCGATGCGCATAGTAAAGTTCTAGAGCTGTATGATAGCATTTTTCAAGCCATACTTAAAGTAAATGCCACGTGCATTGTAACTTTGTAAAAAAATAATGCTATGCGACAGATTTTTAATCGCTATAAAATACTGCTCATTACACTGTTTGTACTATCTGTAATTATACTTACCTTAATATATAGTCAACTTAAAGTTACACCCAGACTGCCTATATGGCAACCAGATATGGTGAATAAAGAACTAGTAGACAGCACCCTACACTACGTTAAGAAATATCACAAAATAAGTGACTTTGCTCTTACTAATCAAAATGGACATCTTGTAACTCAAGAAGATTATAAAGACCACATCTATGTGGCAGATTTTTTCTTTACCACCTGCCAGACTATATGTCCTATTATGACAGACCATATGGTGGACATACAAGAAGAGCTTAAAGGAGATACACTTGTAAAACTACTCTCGCACTCAGTTATTCCTGAGTATGACACTCCAGAAATTTTAAAAGCATACGCCATTAAGAAAGGAGTAGATGATAGTAGGTGGAATCTTGTAACAGGCTCAAAAGAACAAATCTTTACGCTTGCGCGAAAGAGTT
>JAHDEV010000135.1 GCA_020628615.1 Dokdonia sp. | reverse complement strand
ACATAGATGATATTATTGTATTTACAAAGTCTGGATCTATGATGGTGGTTAAGGTGGAGTCTAAAACCTTTATAGGTAAAGACATCATACACGTCGCTATATTTAAGAAAAAAGATAAGCGCACTACCTATAATATGATTTATAGAGCAGGTAGTGGGTTACCTACATATGTAAAACGTTTTAATGTAACCTCTGTAACGCGCAATAATGATTACCAACTAGCTGGTGATAAAAAAGGAGCTCAAGTACTTTATTTTAGCGCAAACCCTAATGGAGAGGCAGAGCTTGTGACGGTCTATTTACGAGCTGTAGCATCAGTTAAAAAACTTAGGCTAGAGATAGACTTTGCAGATGTACTTATAAAAGGTAGATCGTCTAAGGGTAACATCGTTTCAAAAAATGCTGTAAAATCTGTAGAGCTCAAAGAGAAAGGTCTTTCTACGCTCAAGCCACGTAAAATATGGTTTGACGAGACTGTGCAAAGGCTTAATCTTGATGAGCGTGGTGATCTTCTGGGAGAATTTAGACCAGATGATAGATTACTCATCATTAACCAGCACGGTAATGTACGTACTATTATACCCGAGGTAACACATCACTTTGATGATGATATGATTGTTCTTGAAAAGTGGGAACCTAAAAAGCCTATCACAGCCATTTACTGGGATGGAGAAAAGGAACGTTACTACGGTAAGCGCTTTTTAATAGATAGTCCAGATAAGGAAGAAACCTTTATATCAGATCACAGTAATAGCCAGCTAGAGCTTGTATCTACAGACTGGAGGCCTGTTGCAGAGATGGTTTTTTACAAGCAACGTGGTAAAGACCAGCGTGAGAATGAAACAGTCTCTATGGAAGATTTTATCGCTATAAAGGGTATTTCGGCAATGGGTAATACGTTCTTTACCGAAAAACTTAAAGGTCTCGACTGGATTGAACCACTGCCGTATGAAGTGCCAAAAGAAGTAGAGAAGGAGCAAATAGAGGTAGTAGACGAGCAAGAGGTGTCAAATAGCCCTAGTACAGAGCTGCCATCTGGCAAAGACAATAACTCAAAGCCATCAGATGATGTAGATGACGGTGAAGGGCAAACCACATTGTTTTAAATCTCTTTTACTATATAACCATCATTGAGGCATATATTAGATATGTCTAGTGGTTATTGTAAATATGTTAGTTTCCAGTATATTTACTAAGCTAGACATATTTGGTGCGGTGATATTATGATGGAGTCAAGAAAACATATCAACTTAAAGACTATTTTAATAGTGTTGTTTGTTTTTAATTCCGCTTTCGCGAAAGCGTATACCACCTACGACCCCTGCGCGTTACTTACATCACCAGTACAGGGAGCGACAGATGTTTCCATCACC
Source organism: Dokdonia sp. (assembly GCA_020628615.1). Lineage (GTDB taxonomy): Bacteria > Bacteroidota > Bacteroidia > Flavobacteriales > Flavobacteriaceae > Dokdonia. Next base: position 4,341 of record JAHDEV010000135.1, on the reverse strand, counting down.
GAAACTATATTTTTTGAAAGTATACCTGGAGCAGTGAGCTACTTTGTAGATTTAGGCACTACGCCAGGTGGGATAGATATTCTTGATAATTTTAATACGGGAAGTAACGCTCAGTTTACGGCTCCTCAAGGTTTTCCAGAAAACACATTGATTTATATCACCATAAGAGGGTTTTTTCCTAGCGGGAGTACTGTAAGCTGTGATTCTCAATTTTTTACTACAGAAGATAATATACTCCCGCCCGAATGTACAGAAGTTGCTTTTCCGTCTAATGGAGCGATAGATGTACCGGTAAACACAAGTATATCGTGGGCGTATGCTTCTCGTGCCACGGGTTATTTAATTAGTATAGGTACCACGCCTGGAGGGGTAGATGTAATTAATGCTCAAGATGTAGGTAATACACTCACATTTACTCCAACTTTTAATTTTGATTCAGACACTACCTATTATGTAACCATAATACCTTATAATGAAAATGGGCAAAATACCACCTGTGCAGAAACCAGTTTTACTACAGAGGTAGTAGCCTCAGAGGTACCAGAGTGTACACAACTTTTTAGCCCTATGGATGGAGCAATAGAAGTTGCACTCACGCCATTGCTTGAGTGGTTTCCAGTAGATAATGTAGAGGGGTATTTGATAAAAATAGGATCAACACCAGGAGGTGATGATGTGCTTGCAAATACTAATATAGGTCAAGCAACATCAACTCCTGTAATAGATTTTGAAGAAGGTATCACTTACTATGTGACTATAACACCATTTAATGCCGCAGGGCAGGCCCAGAACTGCACACAAACTAGTTTTACCACAACACTAGGCTGCGGTCCATACACAGACGGCATTACTGGTGAGATGGTAGACTTAAACCCCGTAATCACACTAGAAGATAGTTATGAAATTTGTGATGAAGAGACTCCATTAGAATTAAGTTACTTAGAAGTTTATGATACAATATTTTGGTACAAAATAGTAGATGGACAACAGCAACTCATATCCACAAACGCTAATGTGGCTATAGCAGAGACTGGTACGTATCTACTTGAGGTTAATGAAGAGGCTATGATAGAAGCAGGATTTGTGACTTGTACTGCTACACATTTATTTAATGTAACGGTTTCTCAATCTCCTGTTATAAGTAATTTAATTATTAATAATCAAGGTAGTTTTGTTTCTGTTATTGTAGAGGTAGAAGAAGAAGGAGATTTTGAATACTCCAGTACGGGTATAAATGGTCCTTATCAATCCAGCCCCTTTTTACAGAATATAAATCCGCTCGATATTCAAGTATTCGTAAGAGACCGTATAGGTTGTGGTTCAGATAGTAGAACTATAAAACCTGATCCAGGTTTTCCAAAATATTTTACACCTAATGGTGACGGTATAAATGACACCTGGCAGGTGAGGGGAGTAATGATAAATGGGGAGACAGTTACTAGTATAGAGATTTATGACCGTTACGGTAAGCGATTAAAAACCATTTTGCCATATGGTCGTGGCTGGGATGGAACATACCAAGGTAGAGAGTTATTAGATAGTGGGTTTTGGTATAAAGCAAATACAGAGTCTAATGTAGTTTTTACAGGCTACTTTGCATTAAGACGGCAATAGCGTAGGTACGCTTTCGCGAAATAATAAATTTATTTCCTCTGCAGTGAAATTAATTTATTATTGATTTTGAGTATGTTACCATTAGAGATTAAATTTTAAGATGAAGTTTATAAATTAATCCTCATTTTATTCTTGTTTTCTTGTATTTCTTGATGTACATTTGCATCCGCTTACAATAAGCAAGTTCATTTATTATTGAAAGGAGAGGTGCCTGAGTGGCCGAAAGGAGCGGTTTGCTAAATCGTCGTAGGTGGAAACACTTACCCAGGGTTCGAATCCCTGTCTCTCCGCAATTGTCAAAAAAATCTATATGTTCTATAGATTTTTTTTGATGTATGGGATTATGCACTTAGTGCAGGTCTCGGGGTATAGCGTAGCCCGGTTATCGCGCCTCGTTTGGGACGAGGAGGTCGCAAGTTCGAATCTTGCTACCCCGACTTATTGTTGATTAGGGCTCTTAGCTCAGCTGGATAGAGCACCTCCCTTCTAAGGAGGCGGTCGAAGGTTCGAATCCTTCAGGGCTCACAACATTCATTAAACCACATCTATAATAGATGTGGTTTTTTTGTTTATCATAATTAGTTTTATTGCCCTGTAAATTATATGATAAACCATTACCACTATACATCAGACTTCGATCTCACTAGAAATTTAAAATTCATAATGAGGTATAAATAAGTTATAACAAATCTTAGGATAAATGTTAACAAGCTTGTTATATTACAAAGCGTTCTTACTCAGTGTTTGAGTGCGTTTTTTCATATCTTTCGCTAGGTTTTACTCAGTTTAATTATAACTAACATAATAGTAAGAAATCTCCCTTTAATCCATACCCATTATGAGATCATCTTTAGTACTTATATCCGTCCTATTTTTATTCTTTACAGTACATATTAATGCACAAGCAATAACGGTAGATGGCAGTGCCACCACGGTTGCAGATGTTGAGACATTAATTACAGATATTCTTATAGGTAGTTCTAGTGATTGTGCAGATATAAGTAATGTTTCAAAATCTACAGGTATTGACCAAGGTACGGGTGTAAACGGTATAGGCTCTTTTATATCTAATGGTGCAGATTTTCCTTATGAAGCGGGTATAGTTTTAGTCTCTGGTAATGTAAATAATGTTCCCGGTCCAGAAGTAGATGGCATACCTAGTGGTGGAGGTTGGGGAGGTGATACAGACCTTGAGGCAAATACAACGGCAACAAATACTAATGACGCTAGTTTTATACAATTTGATTTTACCCCATTTGTAGATGAGTTAAACTTTAATTTTATAATGGCCTCAGAAGAATATAATCAAGGATTTGAATGTTCATTCTCTGACGCATTTGCTTTTATACTTACTGATCTCACTACGGGAGTTGTTCAGAATCTAGCAGTCCTTCCTGGGACTAATATCCCAATCGAGGTTACAAACATTCGTCCAGAAGTTCCTGGTAACTGTGCTGCAGTAAATGAGGAGTTTTTTGATCGCTATAATTTTGCCCCATTTAATCCGGAAGCAAATTCTGCTATTAACTTTCGTGGTCAGACAGTATCACTAACTGCTGTAGGTACAGTAGTAGTGGGCAACCCTTACACCATAAAGTTAGTTGTTGCAGATCAAGGTGATTCTATTAGAGATATTGCGGTTTTTTTAGAGGCGGGAAGTTTTAATCTTGGAGTTGATATTGGTGGTGATAGAATAGGATCAGAATTTAATGCAGCTTGCGAGGGTGAAACGTTAACATTAGATGCGACGTTTGATGGGGCTATAAGCTATACTTGGGAAGTAGATAATGGGACTGGGTTTGTCCCTTTGCTTGATGGTATGGGAGTTCCGGTAACAACTCCTACTGTAGATGTGACTGTTGCTGCTACTTATCGTGTCCTTGTCGATGCAGGTACCGGATGTCTTGGAGAAGACACTGCTATTATCGAGTTTGCAAATCCTATGTATAATGACCCTATGGATCTTACAGTTTGTGATGATGTTTCGGGTGATGGTGTAGAAGTTTTTGATTTAACTGATCAGATTTCAGATATTTTAGATACACAAGATCCAATGGTTGTTAGTGTTGCTTTTTACGAAAATCAATCAGATGCCGAAATGAATATTAATCAGATACCTAATCCAGATGCTTATTCAAATACGATGGCTTCTCAAGAAATATGGGTTCGCGTAGAAACAGATTTAAGTCCCAACTGTTATGAGGTAGGTTCATTTATGATTTCCGTAAACAGTCAAACATTAGCAAATGATCCAGGTACTTATATAGTTTGTGATGACGCTTCTGATGGTAGTGACACAAATGGAATCACTGTTTTTGATCTTTCATCACTTAACAATGCTATAGTTGATACGCAGGATCCTATGTTATTTAGCGTTTCCTATCACGCTACCGCTACAGAGGCTACAAATAATGCGATGCCATTACCACTAGCTTATACTAGTGCAGATGATATGATATGGGTTCGAGTTGAAAATAATGCAGACGTAAATTGTTTTGCAATTAGAGAGATTACTCTTGATGTTGCAGAGCTTCCTGTGCTTTTAAATAATCCAGTATTATTATCACAATGTGACACAGACCAAGATGGTTTTGCATTTATTAATCTAACAGAAGCTCAAACGCTTCTTAGTGCAGATGCAAATAATGAAACTTTTATCTACTTTGACTCAGGAGGTTCTCCTATAGTCGATCCAACAGCCTATATTAATCAAATAGCTAACAACGA
>JAHDEV010000134.1 GCA_020628615.1 Dokdonia sp. | reverse complement strand
GTGACCCTCAACAGTTTTCAAGACTGCCGCATTCGACCACTCTGCCATTTCTCCTTGAGTGTCTCATCAAGCTATCTGCCTGATTGCGGGTGCAAATATACAGCGCTTTTTTAATTACCAAAACCTTTTAATGAGTTTTTTTGAAAATAATTTTGAGACCTATTATTCCCTAACAAATCGTGTGCCTATAGGTAGCTCACAATAAAGTAATTATACATTTTGTTTATTTATTTTTAAAATACATTAGACAAATAAAATATTTACTATTATTTTTATAAAGCCAATCAAACCCAACATACAATGTACACCATCTGTTATTTTAGCAAAGTAGCACCCCACCTTACAGAAACCCAAATACAAGAAATACTTGATTACACCTATACCCAAAACAATGAGAAGGGCATCTGTGGTATCTTATTACATACCCTAGGTAACTTTTTTCAAGTACTGGAAGGTGATGAGGCCTACCTCACAGATCTCTATGAAAACAAGATTAAGAAAGACCCGAGGCATCACAACATTTTTGAAGTGATACACAAAGAAGGTAGCGACCCCGTGTTTACGTCTTACAGTTCGCAGTTTCTCAAGGTAGAAGATAGTGAGGTGCTTGATGATATCAAGGCGTATGTAAAAAAACACGCCATCGTCTCCTCTACTTCAGATAAAATTGCGAGACTCCTCAACACGGTTGAAATAGTCGCATACTAAAGCATCCTCACAAAAAAAAGCCTTTCTCAGCGATGAGAAAGGCTTTTTTAATACTATAGAAATAGGTACTCCTTATACGTTAAATAAGAAGTGCATTACATCACCATCATTTACAATATAATCTTTACCCTGTACACCTAGCTTTCCTGCCTCACGTACCTTAGACTCACTACCGTACTCCACAAAGTCATCATATTTAATCACCTCTGCACGTATAAAGCCTTTTTCAAAATCTGTGTGTATCACTCCCGCAGCTTGTGGTGCCGTTGCACCTATATTTACCGTCCAGGCACGTACTTCTTTTACACCCGCTGTAAAATAGGTTTGCTGGTTAAGTAGCTTGTATGCACCGCGTATTAATACGGCGCTACCTGGCTCCTCAAGACCTATATCTGCAAGAAACATCTGGCGCTCCTCATAGTCATCTAGTTCTGTAATATCTGCCTCAGTACCTACGGCAAGTACAATCACCTCTGCATTTTCATCTTTTACCGCCTCACGTACCTTGTCTACATAGGCATTACCATTTACAGCAGCATCTTCATCTACATTACAAACATACATCACTGGCTTGTCTGTAATAAACTGTAAAGGCTTTACAAACTCCTCACGAGTATCTTCATCTATATCTATCGCACGTACAGAGATACCTGCTTCTAGACCTTCTTTTATTTTAAGTAACGCTGCTTCTTCTGCTTGGGCTTCTTTATTACCCGTACGAGCCGCACGTTTTACTTTCTCTAGTTTCTTTTCGGTAGTTTCAAGATCTTTGAGTTGTAACTCTATATCTATCGTTTCCTTATCACGTATAGGGTCTACACTCCCATCTACGTGCACAATATTATCATTATCAAAACAACGCAGCACGTGCAGTATCGCATCTGTCTCACGTATGTTTCCTAAAAATTGGTTTCCTAGTCCTTCTCCCTTACTTGCCCCTTTTACAAGACCTGCAATATCTACAATCTCTACCGTAGCAGGGATTACACGTTCTGGGCTTACGAGCTCCTCTAGTTTTGCTAGCCTGTTATCTGGTACATTCACCACACCCACGTTAGGCTCAATAGTACAAAACGGATAGTTTGCGCTCTGTGCTTTGGCATTAGACAGACAGTTAAAAAGGGTTGACTTCCCTACATTAGGTAATCCTACGATTCCAGCTTTCATATAATAGTATGTATTAGTAGTACGCTTTCGCGAAAGCGGAAAACCATTCTTTCCACTTTATTTTCAGGGTGCAAAGATAATCCTATTTTATTGATCTACCGAGTGGCATATGCAACGAGCCACAGAAAGCATCACTTTTGTGTTAATTTAAGTTAATCGCCTTGTGAGCCCAGTAATATTGGGAAAGGCTTAATAAAGTCTTACCATCCCGTTGGCTATAATGAGCAGAAAAGCATCTTAAATTTGTACAAACAAAAAAACAAGACCGATGAAAAAATCACTTATCATAGCAGCACTGGCTGTATGTACAGCAACAGCCGTACAAGCACAAGAAAAAGTAGAAAAAATTACAAAAACTAGAACGACCGTAAAGTCTTCACTAGGTAATGAGACCGTATATAAAACGGTAAAAGAGACTGAGGTAACACCTACATCACTTAAAAAAAGTGACAAGGGCCAACTCAACCAGTCTTTACAACGTGGTAAGACAATGGTAAAAAGAGAAGTAACGTATACGTATAACGACTCAGACTTTCGCCTAGAGGAAACTCCAAACGGATACGCCATAAAAAGAACAAGAGAAAACAACACTTCAGAGTACGGGACAATGCGTAAACTGGCAAAAGGTGACGTATACCTTATGAAAACAAAAGAGGGTATTTCTGTAAACTATTTTGACAAAAACGGAAATATGGTGTCAGAAAAATATAATGACAAGGATGATACGGTAACAACCATCACCTATGAAGTAAAACCAAATGATAAAATGTATAAGTAATACATTTCCCCCACTGCGTTAGTTAACGCAAAACAACTTTGGTTGGTTAGATTCCCGAGTGCGAGAGCCTCGGGTTTCTTTTTTTACGCTTTCGCGAAAAAGTGCCTTCCCTTTATCAAAACACAATAATAACAACTACCTTAGTCATAGACATATATAGTATACCTATGAGAACTCTTATTATTCTTGCCGTTACGTTACTTACTGGCATTATATCACACGCTCAAAACATTACAGGCGACTGGAAAGGAACGGTAAACTTTCAAGGTCAAAGCATAGACTTTGCCTTTCACATCACACAGCAGCAAGATAGCCTGCACACCACAATGGATATCCCAAGCCAAGGACTTACAGGTGGGAAGGCCGCAAGCACAACTTATAAAAACGATACCCTTAAAGTGGGCTTTCCGCAGTTTAAAATGCGCTATATAGGCGTGACTAAAAATGATAGCATACAAGGTAACTTGATACAAAATAATTTTCCCGTACCGCTTGCGCTCGTAAAAGGTGAGCTTATACTTAATAGACCACAGCAACCTAAAGCTCCTTTTAATTATGAGGTGCAAGAGGTGACTTTTAAAAACAAAGAAGAAAATATCACCCTTGCTGGTACACTTACCTTACCTAAGGATATAAAAAACCCGCCTATTGCGGTGATTATAAGTGGTAGCGGCCCACAAAACAGAGATGGTGATATGTTTGGCCACTCGCTATACTACGTACTTGCAGACTACCTATCAAGTAATGGTATAGGCGTATTGCGTTATGATGAGCGTGGCGTGGGTGCATCTACAGGCACATTTGAAACGGCAGGTATAGCACAGTTTACAAGTGATGCCACAGCAGCCATAGCCTTTTTAAAGAAAAATAAAAAAACAAGAGATTCTCAAGTAGGTCTTATAGGGCACAGCATAGGAGGTATCATCGCTCCTCAAATAGCAGCTACAAACCCAGATGTATCTTTTACCGTTATGCTTGCTGGACCAGGCATACCTGGTAATGAACTTATGCTCTCGCAAAAAGAAGCAATGGAGCGCCTTCTGAACGTCCCAGAGGCACAAATTAAACAGGGCCAAGACTTACTAGGCTATGCATATGATGTTATTATTCAAAATGACGGCACAAATGCCGCGATTAAAGATGCTGTAAATCTCGCTCTCAAAGAGAAGCTGGGACCTATGGTACCTATACAACAAGTAGAAGCTATTACAGAGCAAATCACCACTCCAGAAATAGTAAGCCTACTTAAATCAACACCAGCGAGCTACCTGAGCGCTATAAAATCACCCGTTATTGCGCTCAATGGTAAGAAAGATTTTCAAGTCCCTTATGAGCAAAATATCGCGGCTATAAAAGAAGCCTTTGCTGCTGGAAATAATGAGAATGCTAGAACTGTTGCCTTTGATGATCTTAACCACCTCTTTCAAGAAAGCACCACCGGAGCCTTATCTGAATATTCTCAAATAGAGCAAACAATGGCCCCAAAGGTCCTTGCCTTTATCACAAAGTGGATAAAACAACATACTAATGACTAACTACTCAAAAAGTGCATCTATCGCTTTTTGATATGCCTCAAACTCGTTTAAGTTATTATGATCACCGCTAGCTACAGTTACAAAGGTCTTTGTAGTTGTCGTAATGCTATCATAAAGGGCTTTACCGTGCTCGTAAGCCACTACACTGTCTTCTGTACCGTGTATAATGGTTATAGGAGCCTTAACCTCATTTATAAAGCTATAGGTAGGCAATCTATAGTTGAGTAATTTCTCTACTGGAAGAATCGAAAAACGCGATTTTGCCTCGTCTAGTATGCTATAAAAGGGAGTCTCTAGCACCAGCTTACTGACTTCTTTTTTTGATGCCACGTAGGTTGCAAAGGTCGTTCCCAGGCTCCTGCCGTAGCTCGTTATGGGTGTTGTGGGGTATTGCGCTTTCGCGAAAGCGTACCACCGCAAACTATCATCATAAAGCGCCGCTTCTGTGAGTGCTCCCCCACTCTTACCATACTGTCTGTAGTCCATAACAAGAACGGCATACCCCTTTTGTACAAATGACTGGGCGATTTGCCCCCACTGCGCTAGGCTACCAGAATTACCGTGATAATAGAGAACAACTCCTTTAGGATTAGGTACTGTGAAATGTAATCCATTAAGACGTGCCCTATCTGTTGCATCTATCCATACTTCATTGTAATCACCCTCAAAGTTAAAATCGTACTCCTGCGGCAACTGCTGCGGATGAAAAATAAGATTGTCTTGAAAAAAATACAGTCCGCCACAAAGGATGGCATATAAGTTTGCAATGATGAATATAGCGATGAGCGGTTTTTTTATCTTTTTCATTTTTTAGTATTGATAACAATATTCTGGTAATAGACTAGAGCTTGCAACATAAGTTAGCGTTATGCTAAGCCGTGGTGGGCATCAAAGTTATTCATATTTTTTATAGATGCACACATACCTAATCTGTATGATTTTTAAAATAGAAATTTATTGGGGCTAGTGCTGTTATTTAAATCTAGCTTACTCTTTAACAAATAATTAAGACTCAAAAACTACCGTCTCACTATATTAGAGGATTATCAAAAAACACTAAAAATGATCAAATCAAACAGTTTTAAAATGATTGCTGTTGCTGTGATGGTAACTGCTCTCTTATGTACTTCTTGCGAGGGTAATAAAGATACCGCCATAGCAGAAGATGCAAAACTATCTATTGATTATGAGAAGTACGAGCTGGAGAATGGTCTAGACGTCATCTTACATCAAGATAGTAGTGACCCTATTGTATCACTCGCGATACAGTATGCGGTAGGTTCTAACCGCGAGAAGACGGGACGTACTGGTTTTGCTCACCTTTTTGAGCATATGCTATTTCAAGAGTCTGAAAATGTGCCACAAGACTCATTCTTTAAAACGGTACAAGATGCAGGAGGAACCCTTAATGGTGGTACCTGGAAAGATGGTACAATCTATTATGAAACGGTACCAAATAATGCACTTGAGACTATTTTATGGCTGGAGTCTGACCGTATGGGATTCTTGATTAATACGGTAACAGAAAGCGCCTTTGAAAACCAGCAAGAGGTTGTTCAAAACGAAAA
>JAHDEV010000133.1 GCA_020628615.1 Dokdonia sp. | reverse complement strand
TACTAAGCAAAAGGTTAAAAACGCAAAGAAGTTATAAGCTTGAGACTATAAATAATTCCGCTTTCGCGAAAGCGTACAAATACCATAAAAAGGAACCCGTAATAAGGTTCCTTTTTTGTGTTTATATATGGTTGTAAGAATTCTTAAATCTATTATTGATTAGAGAACTTCATAATTATTTCCCATCCCTATCAAAATATACTATCATTGCAATCGTTTACCATTGTGTTGCCACCTTGTATGATGAGAAAAGTTTGTTACATACTCTTATTTCTAACCGCAGTATCTGCTTACGGGCAGTTAGGAGGGAGAGCAACATACCAGTTTCTCAATTTAATGTCATCACCTAGGCAAGCAGCCCTGGGCGGAAAAATAATCACAAACTATGATTATGATCCAGACTCTGCCCTTTACAACCCTGCAAATATTAATTACAGAATGGATAACCAGCTTTCTGTAAACTATGTAAACTACCTGGCAGATATAAATTATGGTACCGCCTCTTATGCCTATTTATGGGACAGGCGTACACAAGTACTTCACGCCGGCATAACGTATGTAAACTACGGGAGCTTTGACGGGCGAGACGAAAACGGAAACCCCACAGGAGAATTTGGTGGTAGTGAGGCAGCGCTCTCGCTAGGCTATGCGACTAACATTCCTTACACAGATTTTTATGTAGGAGCAAATGTAAAACTCATCACTTCCACACTGGCCGAGTATACCTCTGCCGGCGGAGCGATAGACTTGGGTCTAACTTATAATTATGAAGACTGGGATCTTAATGCGGCCGTAGTAGTGCGCAATATAGGCACGCAGTTTACACCCTATGTAGATACCATAGAGAAGTTGCCACTAGAGATAGATGCTGGCATATCACAGATAGTGCCTAATGTGCCCATACGCTGGCACCTTACCCTTGAAAACTTACAACTCTGGAACATCGCTTTTGAGAATGAAGCCCGTGGCACCACAGATCTAGACGGAAACACAACTGCCGAGAAAATAGGTATTCTAGATAACGTCATACGTCACGCCATTGTGGGTGTAGAACTCTTTCCACGAGGAGGCTTTAACTTGCGACTAGGTTATAATTTTAGACGTAGTGAGGAGTTGCGTATTATTAATCAGCGCAGTTTTGCAGGGATAAGCGCCGGTTTTGGCATTAAGATTAATAAAATGCGATTTAATTATGCATACGCACGTTACAATAGTGCTGCCGCTAGTAGCTTTTTTGGCATAGGTATAGACTTACAGTAATTCCCTTTGTGGGAGCACATATTTATTTTTGCATCTTCACGGCAGTATCCCGCTTTACATTACAATTCCTCACGGCGCTCACGCTTGTTGCGGGATTTTCATTACAATCGGGGCTAGAGACTTGAGATAGTGCGTGTTTGCAATAGTCGTATTGTACGTATCTATATACCTTTTAAAAGTACTTTTAGAGTTCCTTACATCTCATAATCATAATCCCTATTTTTGCTCAAAATACACCATACGTGAAAATAACCATCGCCATAGACGGATATTCCTCAACCGGAAAAAGTACCGTAGCAAAACAACTAGCAGACTGGCTAGAGTATATATATGTAGACACCGGCGCGATGTATCGCGCAGTAACACTTTATGCAATGCGTAAAGGTCTTATATCTGATGGTTTTTTTGATAAAGAATCACTTATCAATAAATTATCAGACATTAATATTTCGTTTACCAGAGACACCACCTCTGGAAAAGCAGAGGTCTGTCTCAATGGAGAAAATGTAGAGCAATATATTAGAACACTAGAGGTATCCTCTTTTGTAAGTCCTATAGCCACTGTATCAGAAGTGCGAGCAAAGCTTGTAGAGCAGCAGCAACGTATGGGTGAAGAAAAAGGTATTGTGATGGACGGTCGTGATATAGGTACCGTCGTATTTCCTACCGCAGAGCTTAAGATATTTATGACAGCCAGTGCAGAAGAGCGTGCAAAAAGGCGTTACAATGAGCTTGTAGAGCGCGGTGATGATGTAAACTATGATGCCGTGCTATCTAATGTAGTAGAGCGTGATCACATAGATACCACTAGAGAGGACTCTCCACTCGTAAAAGCAGCAGATGCTATCGAGATAGATAATACAGAAACTAATATTGAAGACCAGTTTCATACCATCTTACAACTCGCAAAAGATCGCATTGCACAACGTATATAATGTCAAAACTCCCTAAACAAGCCCACCTTATACTCTCTGCAAGCATAGTTATCGTGATGGCATTTGTTTATGGAGCAAACCCTAGTATTATACTCTTTAATATTTTTGGTTTTGAAGTTCAAGATCTGGAGCTCAAAAATATCTTTAGAGCCATAATGGGAGTATACCTTGCGTTAGGAGTTTACTGGCTTTATGGTGTTGTAAAGCCTAAGCACTGGGAGCGTGCTACTTTATTTAATGTATTATTTATGGGAGGTCTTACCTTTGGCAGGCTTATAAGTACTTTGCTAGACGGCTGGTCTCCACAATATGGATTAGGTATGATAGGAGAAGCCATACTCACCCTATGGGGTTTATGGAATCTCAATTATTATACACAAAAAAACCTACGATCTAGATCGTAGGTTTTTTAAATAATAGCCTTTATAATATTCTTTTTACTTCACGAGCTCTAGAGCTGTGATAGAGAGCATATCATACTCCTCATCATCCTCATTTAGCTCTGTAGAAGTTGTAAATGTAATTTTAAACTGCTGTCCTTTATAAGTGTCTTGAGTAAGGTCAAATTCTTGAGCAGCTTTAGCACTTATTGACTCAAAAGCATAAGTTAGGTCGTCGCTATCTGTAAAGTAATACGTCTCATCACTATAACCTGTAAAGGTTGCTGTAACTGTTTCAGAAGTTGTGTTGTAGGCAATAGTAGCAAGTGTAAATAAGGCAATAAAAAGTGTTTTCATAATAGTGTAAATTAAAAATGTTTGTTAATTCAAAAAGCCGCGTGTGCGACCACTATTGTTCAGATTTCCCAACCTAGGATTTTACCCTGCACCTTATACGACTATGTGATACAGAAGGTTACAAAAACTTGTAAAAAAAGTGGTAGTAAGTTGTAATTTTTACAAGAGTAACTGTTAAGTGCTGTATATAGGGGGTTTATGATTATTAATAATGATGAGGATTTTTATCGCTTTCGCGAAAGCGTACTTATAAAAACTACCCTAAAGACTCGTAGCGCAAAAAAATAATCACAAAATTATCGTTAAAGCCTAAGAGTAGTTTTTAGTTAAATTATCGTAAAAAGAGTGGCTTCTATTTCTTAAAAAGTTAAAGAATGTTAATAGTGTAATGTTGCCAAAACCAAACCTCAAATCACTGCGTAACTATGCTAGAAATTAAAAACAATTAAACCTTTTATTTATGAAATTAACTAGCAAATTAGGAATACTACTTATCGCATCTGCAGGATTTATAGCCTGTGAAACTGATGATAACGGATTATCAACAACAACAGATGATGATGGATCTGCAAACCTAGAATTAGATAACTCACTGTTTGCAACAAGTAACACAAGTGGTGACATTACCGTATATGATGTAGAAGATATAGCGAGTGTAACGGCATCTACTTTTGGAACAGCAGCTACAGATACAGAGGGTATCTATTATGATAGTGATGATGATGAGGTGATACAGATATCACGCTCTGAGTCTCAGATACAAGCCTTTGGAGACCTTTCACTTAATGTGGCTGGCATTGCACTTAATGCTTCTGTAAGTAGTACTGCTTCTTTATCAAGTCCTCGTGATCTTGCTGTAAATGATAATATTTATGTTGTTGCAGATAATGCAGATGTAGATGGTGATGATAGTACAGATGATGGTCGTTTATTTATCTACACAAGAGGAGATGATGGATCTATTACATTAAGAAACACAGTGACAGTAAACTTTGCTGTATGGGGAATCGAGTTTGATGGAGATACTCTTATCGCAGTGGTAGATAAAACGTCTGACGTAGCAATCTTTGAAAACTTTGCAGACTCAAACACAACAGATGCCACAGTAGAGGCTACAAAAAGAATAACTATAGAAGGTATTGTAAGAACTCACGGTCTTGCTGTAGATGGTGGTACTCTTATCCTTACAGATGTAGGTAGCGCAACAGATGACGCAGATGGTGCTTTTCATATCATATCTGACTATGCTTCAAAATTTGCTGGTGTAGCAAACGGTGAGACACTTGCAGTAGTAGGTAACCAAGTACGTGTAGCGGGTGACGCAACATTTTTAGGAAACCCAGTTGCAGCCGAGTATGATGCAGAATCTAACGTAGTATTTATTGCAGAGCGCGCAAACGGTGGCGGAAGAATTCTTGCCTTCTCAAACGCACAAGCTGGAGGTAACCTTACTCCATCTGTAAATAATGAACTAGAAGGAGCTTCTTCATTATACCTAAACGAGTAATCATATACTCAATTAGTATTTACAAAAGCCTCTCAGTAATTGCTGAGAGGCTTTTTTTTGTGCCATTATGGAGTGAAATAAAAAAGGCGCGTTAGATATCTAATGCGCCTTTTACTTTATATTATTTGGTAGATTTATTCTTCTACCTCGTTTGCTTGCATTGTTGAAAAGACGTTCTGTACATCATCATCTTCTTCTAGCTTGTCTATAAGCTTATTTACATCTGCCTCTTGTTCTGGTGTGAGTGTTTTTGTAACCTGAGGTATACGGTCAAAACCAGATTCTAGTATCTCAATACCCTTTTCTTCTAGAGCACTTTGTATCGCCCCAAAGCTCTCAAAAGGAGCATAAATGTGTATTCCATCTTCGTCTTGAAAAACCTCCTCGGCGCCAAAGTCTATAAACTCAAGCTCTATCTCATCTACATCTTGTCCCTCTGCATTTACTCTAAAGGTACACGTGTGATCAAACATAAATACAACAGATCCAGAAGTACCTAAGTTACCATCACATTTATTAAACGCTGCACGCACATTTGCTACCGTACGAGTATTATTATCTGTAGCGGTTTCTACAAGTATTGCAATACCGTGCTGTGCGTAGCCTTCAAAGATTACCTCTTTATAATCGCCTTGACTCTTATCTGAGGCACGCTTTATTGCACGCTCTACATTATCCTTAGGCATATTTACTGCCTTAGCATTTTGTATTACGGCACGTAACCTTGAGTTTGAGTCTGGATCTGGACCTCCTTCTTTTACCGCCATTACGATATCTTTACCTATACGTGTAAAGGCTTTAGACATTGCGCTCCAGCGCTTCATTTTACGTGCTTTTCTAAACTCAAATGCTCTTCCCATATATAAAAAGGATATAGTGATTATACCTGCAAAGGCAGATATCTCTTGTTAAATGTAATTGTATAAACTAAAAAAACGATCTGTACTTTTGCACAGATCGCTGTAAAAATATGAAATCGCTTGATTTCTTTAAAATTTATAGTTCCTTAAGCGCCCAAAATATCGTCTATTGCCGCTGCAAGATCAAAATCTTTTTCTGTCACACCATTTGCATCGTGTGTGTTGAGCGTTATTTCCAGCTCATTATACGTATTAGTCCAAGTAGGGTGGTGGTCCATTTTTTCACACTCAAAAGCGATGCGTGTCATCGTTGCAAATACTTCTCTAAAGTTTTCAAACTCTATTGTGGTATGGATGGCGTTATCATCAAACTCCCAATCTGGAAAATCTTCTAATCTGTTTTTAATCTGATCGTCTGTAAGTTTCATAATATAAGTTTTACCGTTTTGTATTAAAGATACTCAATTACGCTTTCGCGAAAATGTTATTACGATTAAA
>JAHDEV010000132.1:2522-5817 GCA_020628615.1 Dokdonia sp. | reverse complement strand
TGCGCAAAAATGACCGTCGCCTGCTTACTAGTAAAAACTATGAAGTATATCTAGCTCCTGCTCAAGAGATGCCTAGCATTTTAAGAGAAATAGGAAGACTTAGAGAAATCACCTTTAGAGCCATAGGAGAGGGAACAAATGAAGCTATAGATCTAGATAAATTTGACAGATATTATTACCATATGTTTTTATGGGATAATGAAGCAAACGCACTTGCAGGAGCTTACAGAATGGGACTGGGGTCAAAGATTTATGAAGAACATGGTATAGATGGGTTTTATCTTCAAGATCTTTTTCGTTTTGAACCAGAGCTACACAAGATGATGAGTGAAAGCATTGAAATGGGGCGCGCATTTATCATAAAGGAGTATCAACAAAAACCTATGCCACTTTTTCTTTTATGGAAAGGTATCGTCCATACCACATTGCGTTTTCCAGAGCATAAATACCTTATAGGTGGAGTGAGTATTTCAAATCAATTTTCAAACTTCTCAAAGTCAATGATGGTTGAATTTATGAAATCTCATTACTACGACCCTTATATCGCACAATACATACGTCCTAAAAAGGAATGGAAAGTAAAGCTCAAAGATGCCGATAAGGAGTTTGTTTTTGATGAAAGTAAAGCAGATCTAAATAAGTTTGACAAGCTCATTGAAGAAATAGAACCAGGATCACTACGCCTTCCTGTTCTCATAAAAAAGTACATTAAGCAAAATGCAAAAGTTATTGCTTTTAATGTAGACCCTTTATTTAATAATGCCATTGATGGCCTTATGTACATCCGTATTGCAGATCTACCAGAGAGTACCGTAAAGCCTGTGATGGAAGAGTTTCAAACAGAGCTCGAAAAAAAGTATAATCAGCGTAATACAGAAGAGGAGTAAAAAACATTTACTCCTCTTTCTTTATAAATCTTATACTATCTGTATTCTGGATTTTCAAAGTTCCAGCGAGTACCATCATCCCAATCGCCACGTGAATTTCCATAAGCTGGATATCCTCCCTGTGCTTTAAGCATACTTGCAAGATGCAATAAGTTGTATGTCATAAAGGTGGTATTACGATTTGTAAAGTCGTTGTTTTTTGCTCCACTCTCCTCATCATTATAACTAGCACCAGGACCAGCCTCCCCTATCCATCCACAATCTGCTTGTGGCGGGATACTATAGCCTATATGTTGTAATGAATACAGTGTACTCATGGCTACATGCTTGATACCATCCTCATTACCAGTGATAATGCAACCACCTGCTTTTCCATAAAAATAGTATTGCCCTTTTTCATTACGGTTACCACTTTCTCCGTACAAGCGTTCTATAAGCTTTGTCGCAACAGAAGATTTCTCACCAAGCCAGATAGGGGTTCCTATAACAAGAATGTCTGCCTCTTCTATCTTTTTAAAGATTGCTGGCCACTCATCTGTTTCTTCTCCGTGTTCTGTCATGTCATGATATACGCCATAAGCTACGTCATGATTTACAAATCTTAAATATTCTACAGTAACACCTTCTGATCTCATAATGTCTATAGAGACATCCATGAGAGCCTTAGTGTGGCTCATGTGGGGTGTTTTTTTGAGCGTACAATTTATATACAGCGCTTTTAGGTTTGAGAAATCAGGTTTTTCTTTCATATTATAAGTCTGACGTTTAAATAATTAAAAACTTACATCTTAATATATAAATTACACTCAAGCCCAATACCTAATGGGTATTTTATGAAGATATAACGCTTTCGCGAAAGCGTAAAAACTACAGTTCCATCTGCCTTTTTAAATCGTCAAGTTTATCTTGAGTAATAGGTTTTACTACAAAGTTCTTGACATTCTTGTATGAGGCAGCCTTTTCCTTATCTCGGGGATCAATGGAACTAGTAACCACAAAGATTGTGATTTTCTTAATCACGTTAATACTTATAATGGCATCAAGAAATTGCCATCCATCAAGTATAGGCATATTAATGTCTAATAGAATAACATCTGGGATAGCAGACTCTACTGTTCCTCTTAATACTGGCCCTAAATGATTAAGCGCTTGCTGCCCGTCATGAAAAATGAGAAATCCTTTACAAAAGTTACTCATATTCATCAATCGTTGCGCTCCAAAAACAAAAATTGGATCATCATCTATAATACACGCTATATCTATTTGTTTCATACTTTTAAATAAACTTTAAATGTTGATCCTACTCCTACCTCACTATCAACCGACACTTTACCTCCTATGGCTTCTACCTGATTTTTAACAATATACAGACCTAATCCTCTAGAATCAGGCTTTCTATGAAAAGTTTTATAAAGGCCAAAGATTTTAGTTCCATGAAGATTAAGATCAATTCCTAATCCATTGTCTATAAAATGAATAACGATATAATCACCCTCAAGAACACAACATATCTTTACTTGAAGTAACTCATCATCTTTTCTATACTTAATAGCGTTAGTCATTAAATTTAAGAAAATACTTCTTAAGTATTCATCAATAGAGTGTACCATAATATGAGGAGCAATATCTACTTGCACACTACATTGAGCATTTTCTATTAAAGCACTTAAACTTGCTATGGTTTTATCAATAGACAGGGCTAGATTAATTTGCTCAAAATCATCTTTTGACACATTTTCAAAAGATGATATCTCGCTTAAACTTTCTATGGTTTTTTCTAGATCTCCAAATGCGTTAAGAAGCATTTGAAACACTTGTAGCTTTTTTAAATCAGGAAAATCGTGCTTCAAAAACCCTAGAAGCATGTCAAGGTTGCTAGTATGCGATCTCAAGTTGTGAGATACAATATGCTTAAAATTTAATAACTTTTCATTTTGCCCTTCTGTCTTGCTTAAAAGATCTTCTATACGCTGGTTTGCAGTTTTGAGAGAAGTAATATCTGTTATCTGGCATATAAAGTAATCCGGACTCTCAAGATCTGTTCTCACTAGGGATACTGAAAGAACTGTCCATATAGTAACTCCAGTTTTATGAATGTAACGCCTCTGCACTTGATAACTATCTCTGTTTCCAGAAAGCAGATCCCTATCAAGAGTTGCATCTTGCAATAAATCTTCTGGGTGGGTAATTTTATGAAAGTTAAGTATAGCTAACTCTTCTTTTGTATATCCAAAAATCTTAGATATTTGAGAATTCACTTCAATCCACTCACCAGATAGAGAGACCAGTGCTATACCATTAGGTGCATTTTCAAAAGTGCGTCTAAATTTTTGTTCCTTTTCTTCAAGAAGGATTTGCGCTTTTTTTTGTGAATCAATATCTTGAAAAACACCGTAAATTTTAACACA
>JAHDEV010000132.1:0-2422 GCA_020628615.1 Dokdonia sp. | reverse complement strand
GCGGCTTCCTGAAGAAGTAGTGACACATTATCTCCAAAAGATGGAAATAGTCGAGATTGCGTTTCGATGCTTTTCATTAGTTAAGATAGTAATCACATGTAAATACCGACCAAAGTAGCAAAAACAAAGCTATAATACATGACAGCAAGGCTTAAATAATGCTCATTATTAAAAAAAACATAAACACTATTACTTTACATCATCTATGTAACTACACTAAACTTTTATTTTAGAGATATTTAAGCTCATAAATATTCACTGCTTTTAACTTACACTTATAAGTGCCTTTGCCACTTCTCTTATTAAATTTAATAAACGTAGAGAATGTATTCGAGTCGTAAACGGATTCATAAATGTGGTTCTCAAATAGAATTCTCCACGCAAAGAGGTTCCCACAATATAAAACTCTCCATCTTCTAGTAGTGCTTTACGTATGCTCTGGTTGACAAGGTTGATATCACCAGTGCTCGCTTTATATCTAAAACACACAATATTTGAGACAGGATCTAGCGCTACTTCAAAATCTTCTTGCTGCTTCACTAAGTCACCAAACTCCTTTCCCGCATCATAAAGCGTGGTAACAAAATCATCAAAAAACTGAACTCCATATGCATTTATAATAGCATAAAAGCGCAAGCTCATCATACTTTTCGTGCACTCAAAAGTCCTTTTGGCTAGGTTAAACCAGTCTGCATCTTCGTTCTTTTCCCAGAGATATTGTGCTTTTTGCTCAAACGTAGCATAGCTCGCCGTACTTTCCTTAAATACGACCGCAGTTGCGAGCGCACTTGTGCCCATCATTTTATGACCGTCTATAATTATAGAATCAGCTTTATCTGCTCCATTTAAGAGATGCTTATACTTGGGAGAAAAAATAGCTGCTCCACCATGCGCTGCGTCTATGTGAAACCATATTTTTTTTGCTTTCGCGAAAGCGTAAATCTCTTCAAGATCATCATACACCCCAGTACTTGTACTAGGTGCACTACCCACAATAGCAATCACTTCATAACCCTTTCCCACAGCCGAATCATAATACGAATCTAGCAACTCTGTGCGCATTTTGTAAGTATCATCTACAGGTACTTTAATAATACCCTCACTCCCAAGACCCATAATTCTAGCGGCCCGATCTACGCAATAATGCGCCTCCTCAGACACCATAATAGCAAGTTTACTACTATGTCCTTCATTCCAAACATCATCTTTTGCCATGACTCTACGAGCAGCTAGTAATGCTGTAAGGTTTGCGAGCGTTCCCCCAGAAGTTAGAAATCCGTCACCATTTTCAAAACCAATTACTTTTGCAAACTGCTCGATTATTAATCGCTCCAGTGCCGTAGATGCTGCGCCCATCTCATATACCGCCATCCCATTATTAAGCTGTGCGCTTAGTAGTGTGGCTAGGGCAGATACAGGCACCGTGGGTGCCACTTGGTGACCTATATATTTAGGATGATGCGTGTGTATCGATCTTGCGATAACTGTTTTAAAAAAATCTGAGGTTGTATGAGTATCTGAAATGTACTCTTTCCAAAAATGATACTCATCTTCTGGCGTTGTCCATGTGATGACTTTCTCAGACTTTCCAGAGGTAGTGTCAGACAGATATTGAGATATCTGATTAACTAGATCTGTTCCTTCTTTTTTAAAGAGTGAACTATCGTAGGCTTTTTTTAATAGGGATGTACTCATTACTTCTCAGACATTTTTGATTTGGTATGCTCAAAGAAATCGTAAAACAATCCTTGCAATTGCTCCCATTTACGGGCATCTATGCTGTAGTACTGAGCTTTACCTTTAAACTGACTTTTTAAAACTCCTGCCCTTT
Organism: Dokdonia sp.; assembly: GCA_020628615.1. Taxonomy (GTDB): domain Bacteria; phylum Bacteroidota; class Bacteroidia; order Flavobacteriales; family Flavobacteriaceae; genus Dokdonia. Next base: position 591 of record JAHDEV010000132.1, on the reverse strand, counting down.
TAATTACTTGTAGGTGTTGTGAAGTAGTGGGTTGCGATAGCCTTATTTTTTCAGAAATATCTTGACATAGGCAGCCATCACAATCACCTATGTATTCAATGATAGCCACACGTGCCGGATTAGAGAGAATCTTTGCCAGATCTGCAATCTGATTTGCCCTCATAGAATGTATATGCCTTTTTGTAACTCCCATAATATTGCGTTATTTATACCTTAAAGATATATATAAAATGTAATATCGCTATATTACGATACAATATTTAACAAAAAAGCCCAGACTAACTGGGCTTTTAATATTCTAGAACCAAGGTTTTCTTCCTACTTGGTATGTATTATAAAATTCTTCGTCAGATTTTGTGAGGTATATAATACCTTCAATGAAGCCTACAATTCCTGCAGCACCACATGTTACAATAGTTGCTCCAAGCTGGATAAGACCTTCTTTAGTATAGCCTAACATAAATTTATGGATTCCTAAATAGCCGAATATAATTCCCATTATACCGATTAATACTTTATTGCTTCCTCCAGTGTTCACCTTATTCCATTCTTCTTTTGCACTATTGCCAAATTCATTGGCAGCATCTTTTG
>JAHDEV010000131.1 GCA_020628615.1 Dokdonia sp. | reverse complement strand
TGAGTCGGTAAAGATTGTAAATGATAACAATTACGCTTTCGCGAAAGCTTAAAATGGCAACACAACAATCTCACACATATCATGAATTTACACTTTTAGTCTTGTCTAAAAATTAAGCTAATACAGCAATCAAAATCCTCAAAATGACTACTCTTTTCACTATGCACTTATCATCACAAATTAACTTAAAATCTCTGATACCAATCTTAAATAGCTATTCTTCATGATTAAACAATAACTTTACAAAAAATATATAACTTATTGATTTTAAAATATGTAATATTATTTTAAACTCTATATAGACAACATCTATAGTTAGTAATTACTGATGATTCATTTACCATTGATTTGCTAAACAAAAGTCTTAAACAAGCATTATTTATTGAGTCTGAGGATTCAAAAATTAAGTGCAATTTGCTCGCTATTCTACTTTAGAATATTCCGAAACTTACTCGCTCTACATCCAAAATGTATTGCACAAAAAAGAGGCGATGATTATAAAATCATCGCCTCTTTCAGGTATTAATTTGAGTTCCTAAAATTACTTTAGAAGCCCTTCTATTTTTTCAATTACACCTTCTGCTGCTCTCTCCCCAGAAACCATTGCTGCATTTAACGAACCATTTAATAAATGATCTCCAGCGAGAAAAATGTTATTAGTAAGCTGCGTTTCTGATGGCGCGCAATTGTTACGGAGATTGCTAAGCTCAGGTAATGCTTTTCTTATTTCATAAGATTTGAGAAAAGTAGCTCCTTTTATACCACAATATGTACTAAGCTCTGACGATACCATAGCGATAAGCGCTTCTATGCTCAAATCACTATCATCTACTACGGTAACGGATAATAAACTCTTTGCACCATTTGTAGCTGTTTCTAGGGTGTCGTGATAGAATATGTTATTAATTCTTGTATTCTCATCTGCCACAAGACCAATGAGTGGTTTACGGTCTTTAGGAGCATCTGCTTCAAAGTATAAGTTTACACATGATTTCCAAGGAGTCTCTTGACCTCTCAGGTTAGGAACTATATGACTTGCTTCTGTTGCAATGATGATGTAGTCACTCTCTAGAATCTCTCCATTTTCTAATGTGATTGTTTGTCCAGACACTTCCTTAACAGCTGTATCTAGTCTAATCTGAGTAGTCGCTAGCTGCTCTTGTAATTGTTTTGGTATTGCTCCTATTCCAGCTTTTGGCAATGTTGCCATACCAGTACCAAACATCTTGTAAACGAATTCAAACATCCTACTAGATGTTTCTAGTGAAGATTCTAAAAATATCCCACTAAAGAACGGCTTAAAGAAATCTGTTATCATCGCTTTGCTAAAGCCTTTATCTTGCAAATACTTTAAAGTGGTTGTTTCTTCTTCCTCAAAAATATCCTTCAGTGACTTCTTTTTAAGACTTTTATTAAGCTTTAAGATTTTAACCTTATCCCCAAGCGTGCCTATAGATGAGCTCATAGTCGGGATAAGCATTTTAAGACTACGTGTAGGATCTCCTATAGATTGCGAGTTTCTATTTTTATAAATAGTAGCTCCAGGTAAAAAGGATTGTAATTCAAGTTTTTTGTAATCGAGATATTCTTTGGCTTTCGGGTAGCTTTCTAGTAGCACTTGAAAACCATGATCTAGCTGGTATCCTTTTACAATATCAGTTTTTACACGTCCTCCTATTCTATCTGTAGCTTCAAGAATTATAGGTGCGTAGCCTTTTTTCTCTAAGTTAATAGCTGCAACAAGGCCGCTTATTCCAGCGCCTATGATGTAAATCTTCTGGTCAGTTTGATTCATAACTCAAAAATAAGGTAAGTATGTATTGTTTGGTCTGTTGGTTTGATAATTCTTGTACTATAAAAATCTGCTAGTTTTAGCGTGATTTTTTTCTAATAAGAGTTTGTTTCACATTTTCGCGAAAGCGAGATTATTTTAAAATGGATATCCAATAGCAAAGTTAAAAATTGGTTCGTCAAATTTGAAATCCCATCGCTCGCCCTCCGGTAATGATGGATCGTGAAAAGGCGCTGCGAGATCAAAACGAATCACAAAGCCCTGTACATCTACTCTAAGCCCAAAGCCACCGCCTATTCCTAATTCATTGATGAAATCTGAGGTGAACTTATCTTTACCTTCAAGATCTTCATTTTCTGTGCTATTCCATATGTTTCCAGCATCTACAAAAAAGGCTCCTTTGAGATAACTGAAAATTGGAAAACGGTACTCTGCATTTGCTTCTAGCCTTATATTTCCTATTTGATCAAAGAAGTTTCCGCTAGATTGATTTCCAGAAGATGTTCCAGGCCCCAAAGAGCGTATTCTAAAAGCACGCACACTATATGGCCCACCAGAATAGTATTGCTTTACAAATGGTAATATCTCTGAGTTGCCGTACGCATAACCATATCCTGCAAAGAGTCTCGTCGCGATTTTCTGCTCATTTGGCATATTAAAATGATACCTAAAATCTACATCTAACTTAGCAAACTGCGCATATTCTAGTCCTATAAATGTTTTGTTCTGTGTATCTGGATTGTCTTTCCCTAGCAAACTAACGGCGTTACCAGCAAGTTCAAAATTTGAATTGAAAAAGATTTGATGTGTTTTCTGAGTGTCTACCATTCCATTATAGGTAAAACTATAATTGAGTCCCGCAATAAACTGCTGATCAAAACTCTGTCTCAGTAAAGGATTTGCGGTGAGTATATCTTCAAATTCTGTCGTGGTATTAGAGAGTCTCGTATAACTCACAGAAATAGGATTTATACGGTGTGTGACATATTTATTTGCGTCCCACACATAGCCAAATCCTGCATTACCAGATAATAAGGTGTATAATTTAGAACGACTCAAATAATCCACGCCGAGTGCTGCAACGGTTTTTGGAATATTATACTCAAAAAAATCTGTTGAAATATCAATAGGAAATATCACTCTTGGAAATACAAGTTCGCTGGCAAGGCCTAGCTCTATACTACTTAATGACTCTCCTCCTCCTAGTTGAACTTCGTATCCTGCAGATCCTGTGATATTGAGAATCTCCCCACCTTTAAAAAGATTTCTATTGCTATAGGTTAAAGCCAGCCCCGGCCCAGCAAAGTTGTTGGATTTAGTCACTGCTTGCACTTCTGCTCGTATGGCTCTTTTATTTAATGGCGACAAGTAAATATTTGCCTCAAGAATACCCAAGCTATCTGTGCGCAAGCTATCAATCTCGTTATACTGGATATTTACAAACTTATAAGCTCCTATAGTAGATAGCCGTCGCGCAGTGTTACGGGATACATCTGGATGATATAATTGCCCTTCTTCAAGTTGTACAAATGGCGCAAGGTATTTAGGTTTAAAATAAAGCTCTTCTTGAATAAAATTTAAACTATCAAAGCGAACCACATCAGATTGTAACGAGTCTTTGAGCGCATAATTAGGATACACATTTACCTTGCTTATCTTGTAAGGTACAATGACCTTATTAGGCACATCCTTCTTAATCTTCAAGAACATATCAAAACGCTTATTGCTGTATTGATTGGTATCTATCTCAAATATTAAAAACGAAGGATTGAAGTTGTAATATCCTTTTCTTTTAAGGAGATAATCAATACGATCGCGCTCAAGTTTAAGATTAGACAAGTCATATCTCATGCCTTTTTCAAGCGGTGAGGAAGCCACCGTGCTTATCATCTCTCTATAAATAGGCGGTGATAATGTATCAAGTTGATACGTCTCCATGCGGTATGGCGTAGGGACTTTCAAATCATAGATGATGGAGGCTCTTTTTTTTGTCTCGCTTTCGCGAAAGCGTGAACTCACCGTACTATAGAAAAATCCGCGATTTTCTAGTCTGTTACGTAGTAATGATTCTACTTCAAATTCCTCTACATCAGATTGATAAACAGGCTCCTCTCCTATCTTTTTATTAAGCCATTTATTGATTACTCCTGGTTTTTCACGCTGTGCTTTGTAATAAACACTTAAATAAGGATAACCGCCTAAGATTTTAGAATTAGGGGTAGGTCGCAGCACACCTTCAAGCTCTGTTTGTAGCGAACTTTGATTTGTGATGGTGCTATCTGGCGTTATGATAATTTCAGCGCCAGTATATAAACGTTCTCCTTCTGGAATGTACTTTTCAACACTACACGATGCAGACAAAGCAATCAAAACTAGAGCTGAAAAATATGTAGATAATCGGTATTGCACGTGCTAGTTGTTTTTATTGTTTTCAATAGTTTCCTCAGGTGGAGTCGATTCTTTCTTAGCTTTTTCCTCTTCTACAAGCTGCTGCTGTTTCTTTCTTAAAATAGCATCCCACAGCTGACTAAATTTATTGAACTCTTGCTGGAATATAAGCGATATACCACTTACAATAGTTTGTCCATCTATTACATTCTCAAACTCACTACGGCGAAAACCTTTAAGACGGTATTGACCATCCTCGGTAAGCTCATATTCAAGACTCACATTCCCTATAAGCGGATTACTCTCGCCAGAAGCACTTTGACCAGCTACATCAACACTACTGCCTACGCGTACTGTAAGCTTATCACCAAAAAACTTACGTTGTGCTGCAATATCTAGCTGTGTACGCTCTTGTGGTGTGGTTCCTTGATAATCTGTAAAACTATCTAATCCAAAATCCAATTGAAATCCTGTTTTTCCTAATAACTTATCTGAAAAAATATTAAGCTGATCTGATAGAGCGTCATTTAAGTTATCTCTTGCAATACTTGCAAAACCACCACGACTTCCATCAGAATTAGAATCTGGATAAAATCTATTCAACACCAGCAATGAAAACACCTGACGGTTGAGCTCTCCTTCTTGCTGGTTTACTTGCTGCACACGGCTATAAACTTGCCCACCTATGGCACCTTGTTCGTCTTCTGGTAAATCAAGAGCAAAATTAATTTTTGGACTCAGCAGTTCGCCATCTATATTTAAGTATACTAAGAATGGTAGCTGCTGTCTGTATTTACTACTTTGAGCAGGATCTGCTCCTGCATTTGCACTTGCCATTAAAGGTGATGCAGAAGCCTCAACTTCATATACAGCACGTACATCGAGTTTTGCATCAAATGGATCACCAGACCAGCTTACCCTACTCCCAGAATCTAATTTAAATGTGCGGTTCACTAGATTGTAAAGATTCATTTCATACTGACCACCAGATACATCGTACACACCCGTGAGCGTCATTCTACCATTAGGTTGTAAAGAAAAATTGAAATCTCCTTCTCCTTGTACTTTGAGGTTATCGCCAGTTTCCTTATCAATAAGTATGGTTACTTGTGCTTCTTTATTGACCTTAAATAGTCCTTTAAAATCAAAACCTGTAATTGTTCCCGTCTCCTCTTCTGTTCTTGTAAGTATGGCATCTGGATTTTCACGATTTACAAAAACTACAATTCCGTCACTAGATTCTATGTTTGCTGCCGCTGTAGGCATCACATAAGTAACATCTGTAGCACCTCCTACTGTCGCGTCTACTGTTACAATAGGTATTTGCAAATCTCCCTTGATACTCGCTTTTGCATCAAACACAGCCGTACCATAAATGAAGTCATTATCTTCTGGCTTAGCATTTAAAGCCTGAAAATCTCTTGCATTGATTGTCAAATCAAAAGTTGGATTAATAAAACTCTCCGTACCAATGAGCCCTGAGACTACAAGTGTGTTTTGTTTTTCATCTAATACTGTAAAATTAGACATCGAGATTCCATCATTATCTAAGGAGATTGTTTCGTTCTTCAAAGAAAAAGGAGCATTGAGCTTTGACACTATAAATCCAGCATTCTTAAATCTCAAAAAACCTTGGTATTCTAGGCTAGCTAGTGCCCCATTTAATTTAAAATTACCCTCAAGACTTCCTG
>JAHDEV010000130.1 GCA_020628615.1 Dokdonia sp. | reverse complement strand
CAAATATTACCACTTTTTACCACATTCTACCACTTTGTTGATAAGTTGTACCACCACCCTATACTTGTTAACAATGGTTCATTACTTTAAATTGAGGCCTTTTACTTAAAAAAATCTTAGATATGTTGAGGTACGCTTTCGCGAAAGCGCACTAAAAACTCTCATAATGAACACTATATAACAGGATACAAACCCTATAAAGCAAAGTCAAAAAATGGTAACCAATCAAAACCGAAATAGCTATATTTGCTTTGATTGAAGACTAACCACATTTATGACACACGACTTAATTACTGAAGGAGATTTTACCTATCTAGAGAAAGGCGAAGGCACACCAATTATTATCTTACACGGGTTAATGGGAGGCTTAAGCAACTTTGATGCGGTGACTTCTCATTTTTCGGAAAATGGGTACAAGGTGGTTATCCCAGAACTACCAGTTTATACAATGCCGCTTCTTAAGACTGGCGTAAAATCTTTTGCTTCATACCTGAACGATTTTATAAAAATGAAAGGGTATAAAGAAGTAATATTATTAGGTAACTCTATGGGAGGTCACGTGGGTCTTTATCATACAAAGATGGCTCCAGAAACCGTAAAAGCACTGGTTATCACAGGAAGCTCTGGTCTTTATGAGAGCGCAATGGGAGAAAGCTACCCTAAGCGTGGTGATTATGAGTACATCAAGCAAAAGGCACAAGGCGTTTTTTACAACCCTGACTGCGCTACAAAAGAAATTGTAGACGAAGTGTATGACACCGTAAATGATCGCAACAAATTACTTAAAACACTAGCGATTGCAAAAAGTGCTATACGTCACAATATGGCGCAAGATCTTCCAGAGATGAAGACACCTACGTGTATCATCTGGGGAAAACAAGATGGTGTCACTCCACCAGAAGTTGCCGAAGATTTTAATAAACTCCTTCCAGATTCAGATCTATTTTGGATAGATGAGTGTGGTCACGCAGCAATGATGGAAAAGCCTAACGAGTTTAACGACATACTTCTTAAGTGGCTTACAGAAAGAGGTTTTTAACAACCTTAACTACAGACTAAACAATTTAAATTTATACTCTCAGCTTTTTGCAATTATCTCCACACGGTAATTGCTTTGCACTTTATTGTATTGTAATTCTTTAATAAGGGATTACATTGTTACTTTTGCATTATGAAAATAAAGTCTGCCACATTTGTAGTAAGTAATTCTGAGGTATCAAAATGCCCTAACACGCGCATACCAGAATACGCCTTTATAGGCCGCTCTAATGTAGGTAAGTCTTCACTTATAAATATGCTTACTAACCGTAAGAGTCTTGCCAAAACTTCTGGAAGACCTGGTAAAACGCAGCTTATTAATCACTTTTTAATAAACGAAAACTGGCACCTAGTAGATTTACCTGGCTATGGTTATGCTCGAGTTTCAAAAAAGGATAAGAAGTATTTTCAAAAATTCATTACAGACTATTTTGAGCAACGCGAGCAAATGATCTCTGCATTTGTGCTTGTAGATTGCCGCCACGAGCCTCAAAAAATAGATATGGAGTTTATGGAGTATATGGGTGAGAAGGAAATCCCTTTTTCTATCATATTTACTAAGGCAGACAAGCTGCGACCACAAGCTCTAGAGCGCAATATAGAAGAGTACAAACGCATTATGCTTGAGGGTGTATGGTGGGAGTTTCCTAACTACTTTGTGAGTAGCTCAAGTGATGGAACCGGGCAAGATGAAATTTTAAATTACATTGAGGAGATAAACAGCAATCTCAAAAATTAAAAAGACGCAACACCTCTTGCACTTCTTCTATTAAAGCTTCGGGCGTTTGCAACTCAGTAAGTCGCTCTTTTGAAATAGCAACTTCTAGACCGCTATCTGTAGCGGCTAGTACTAAAGGAAAATCATACTGCGGTAACCACTTAGAATTGTAACGCTTTAAGAACTCATCTTTATGCAAAAACTGCATTGGGGTTTTTACGCTTTCGCGAAAGCGTAACCACACTTTTTTTTCTGTAAAAGCTCCGTGGGTAAGATCACATAGCTCACACTGGTAAGTTTCTGGACTCACCAGTTTATGAGCCGTATCTAAAAGACCATTTAAGGCACCAGAGTTTGCATTATAAACAAATAGCAAACCCATAATTTTTACTTCTCCTTTAAGTTAAGGTGCTCTGCAAAGTAATCTGTAAAATCTTTCATCGTATCTGCCATTTTCTCATCATTAGTAGCACGTTTAAAAGAGTCTGTCATCCCAACAAGAACTTGATGAAAAAACTGCTGCATCTCATCTACTGGCATATCTTTAGTCCATAAATCTATACGTACAGTTTCTTTCTGGTTAGGGTCCCATAGCGAGAGAAGCATCGCTTTTGCCTCCTCATTTGCCACTCCTCCATCACGAGCCGTCCACGCCATTTTTTCTGGCACACGGTTTTCATCTAGCTCAATAGAAATTTTTATATCAGATTTTATGTTTTTTGCCATTACTTAGGGTTTATATTTTGCGTTTGCAAAGATAGTAGTTGCATCTTGATTCAATAGCGCTTTGAGCGATATATCATTTTTAGACATATATGACGCAACAATCTCATAACCTATAAATCTCCCTATGCGACCAGGCGTTTCATTATCAAAGGAAAGATAAAATTTTGAGAAAGGAGCAGGATCTATAAAACGACTAAGCAATTTTTTATCTGTGTCATATAGCAGTTCGTTTTTAATAAAGAACTCCCAGATATTCATCTCGTTTTCTTGTGCAAAGGTGAGCTCACTTTCTGTATACCCAAAAACCTCTTGAAGCGGTGTCTCTCCTAATAAGGTTTTCATTAAATACAGCTTTTTACCCTCATAAATCATTTCTGAAAGAAAATCTTGAGTGCGTGGCTTACTTACTTTTTGATTTGCAAATGCTGCAGCAACATCTACTGCTATTTGCTCCTTTCTAAAGTTTTTACTTTGAAATTTAGGAATACCTATATAAAAATGGTGATCTGTACCTAGGTAGGTATCTAGACCTATAAGGAGAAGACTATCTGCCAGCACAACTTTATTTCTATAATCTACCTCAGAAGCAAGCGTTACTACCTTAGGCACAGTAGTCTCTGGAAAGTAATAAACTATATGACGAAATAGATTTTCTAACTGCTCCTTTTCTTGACTAAAATCTGGATATGCTTTTGCCAGCTCTTCATTAATTTCAATCTGGATGGTATCTTTAAAGCGCTGCGCCCAGTACTCATCTGGATACTTTTTTGAGAACAAATAAGGAAACTCCCCTTTTAAATTATCTAGCTCATTTATAGTAGATCTTGCAAACAACTGGTCAAAGCGTCGCACCTCCATATCTAACTCAATAGCTTCTATAGCGGCCTCCTCTTTTGAAATTTCAGCGCAGCCGGTTACTAGACCTAGCATTACTAAAAGCACAAGCATTTTATTCATAGAGTTTGTATCTTTATAATTCATAACGCAGGTAATACAAAAAGTTGTATTGTATCGCGTTTACAAAGGTAAAAATACCAATTTTATACACTCTAAAATAATCACAAATGCAAACCGAAAAAGTAGTAGATCACATCGTAAACTGGCTAAAAGAATATGCAACTAATGCGAGAATGAACGGCTTTGTAGTAGGTATAAGTGGTGGTATAGATAGTGCACTCACCTCAACATTATGTGCAAAAACTGGACTTAGAGTACTTTGTGTAGAGATGCCTATACATCAAGACGAGCGTCAAGTAACACGTGCAAAAGAACACATCAAACAACTTAAAGAACGATTTGCAAACGTGACAGACGTGGAGGTTAACCTTACCGATACCTTTGAGCAAATGAAAAAAGCTGTGCCCGCAGTAGAGATGAGCGAGCAACTTAATCTAAGTCTAGCAAATACGAGAGCTAGACTACGTATGAGTACTTTGTATTACTTTGCTGGGTTACACAAATACCTTGTCGCTGGTACAGGTAATAAGGTAGAAGACTTTGGCGTAGGCTTTTATACAAAGTATGGTGATGGAGGCGTAGACTTAAGCCCTATTGCAGATTTAATGAAATCTGAAGTGTATGCCTGTGCTGCACAAGTAGGTGTGCCAGAGAGTATACAAAAAGCCGCTCCTACAGATGGATTATGGGGAGATGACCGCACAGACGAAGATCAAATAGGAGCAACATATGACCAGCTAGAATGGGCAATGCAGCAAGATGACAATGGTGGAAAATCTGACAACTGGACAGATGAGCAACATAGAGTATTTAAGCTTTATAAAAAATTAAATACAGCAAATCTTCATAAAATGAACCCGATTCCGGTATGCGAAATACCCGTTAGTCTTAAATAAAGTGTGTTTTAGCGAATTTTTTAACAAAAACGTTAATAACTTTATCAATATAGCTTACATTAGTGCAGCAAACAAACAAGTAAACCCCTCAATTTCTTGTTTCATTATTTGTTAAAACAATAACTAATGAACAAAGTACTAATAGCAGATCATCACCCGATCACACGAAAGGGTATTTCCTCTATTCTACAATCCGAAGGTCATTATGACATTATAGGTTATGTAAAAGATGGAAATAACCTTCTGAACACCTTGACCACAACCGAGGTGGATATCCTCATTCTTGAAATCGATATCCCTAACCTAAATAGTATAACTGCCCTAAAAGCAATTAAGAGAGAGTTCCCCCATATCAAGATACTCGTTTTAAGCTGTCATCCCGAGGAGATGTATGCTCTAAGCGCTATCAAATATGGAGCCTCTGGATATGTTGCAAAAACAGCAGATGTAGAGCGTATTGTAAACGCCATTACACAAGTTCAAAAAGGTGGTATATACCTTAATGAAGCTTTAAGCCAGCGACTTGTAAATGATGGTAATGCTACGCAAGGTTTAGCATATAAGTATAAAAAACTCTCAAGTAGAGAGATCGAAGTTCTCAACCTCTTATCTAATGGTAAGCGCAACAAAGAAATTGCTGCAGACTTAGATATTAACGAGAAAACCGTAAGTACTTATAAGATGCGATTACTCAAAAAACTAGAAGCACAAAATGTGGCAGAGCTCATAAAGCACGCACGTTTATTGCAGAGTAGTCATATCTAGACCGACAGCACTCGGCCCAGTTTATTACCCAGCAAGGTATTGAGCGATTGGTAATCAAGAATGTCTTTAATAATCTCCTGATTATTAGTGCTTCCTTGTGTCTTCTCCATAAGCTCTTTTATCTTCTGGGTGATAAGGTATTTACGTAAACTAAGCACAGTTTCTGATACAAACTGAGCTATTGATGTGTCTTTTTTACGTACATACACCTCTCGTGTATCCCAGCGGTGTAGCTCATACTTCTCATCATTAAGAATGATGTTAGAAATCTCACTTGCTTCTTCTGGAGCGAGCTCATTGATGAAGTTTTGAATCTGAAAATTATCATTTAAATTCATTTGCTCCACTATTCTCACATACAAAACCTTAAAAAGGTCGTTTGTAAATTCTACCTCATCATCTTGAAGGTCTAAATAGATTTTTTCAAACACCCTAATTTTATGGGTCACAGGTTCTAGGCCTAGTGAGCCATCTTCGTTTTCTTTAAGCACAAGGTCTTCAAATTCTTCTTCTACCTGCCCGTATAACAGCAACGACTCTATAAGCTTGCGCTCAAGCTCATATAACACATTAACCTTCTCAACAGCATTAGGCATCTCATCTGGCACAACAGACATATATTCTGGTGGTGGTGATTGGGATTGATTACCTCTGTTTTGTTTTGCCGCCTCCTTTTTATCTTTTTTAAGTATTTGAGCAAGTGTATTATACAACACCGTCTCAGAGACCTCCATTATGCGCGCACACTCTTGCACATAAATTTCTTGCTTTA
>JAHDEV010000129.1 GCA_020628615.1 Dokdonia sp. | reverse complement strand
TAAATAAAAAACCGCCTGCAATTTCTTGCAGGCGGTTTTTATATGTAGTCGTAAGGTTCTAGTTAAAGATGTAACGTAACCCTACTTGTGCTTGCCATCTGTTAAGAAGGCTTGCATCTGTACCAAAAGTTTGTGTTAACTCCTCATTATAAGTATAAGTAGGAACACCGTCTGTAACAGATACACTTACTGGCTGTATACTGTTAGGCTGCTCTACAAGTCCCCAATCTGAACTGATAAGGTTACCTACATTAAGGATGTCAAGGCTAAACTGTAATGTGTTTTTCTTTCCTTTTACATTAAAGTTATAATCTTGAAGTAAACGGAAATCTACACGGCTTCTCCAAGGTGCAAGTGCTCCATAACGCTCTGCATAACCACCTCTGTTTTCGCTCAGGTAATCATCTTGCTGGATGTACTGCTCAAATGCTTGTGCTTGCTCTGGCGTAGCAAAGTTTTGCTGTGCTAGCTCATCTGCAGTAGGGATATAGATAAGGTCATTAAAGTTACTACCGTCACCGTTTATATCACCAGCATATGTGTAGTTAAAACGTCCTCCTCTAGCCCACTCTCCAAAAGCAGAAACTGTTGTTGCAAATTTACCATCTCCGTACTCAAATTTCTTTGAAGCTACTGCGATAATACGGTGTTGATCACCATAACGAGAGTTTGCAAGGATATCATCATTTGCATTACCTCTTATAGCGTTTGCATTAAAAGCATCTCCTGTAATCTCTGCATCAATAGAGTTTACATCTTTTGAGTCAAGGTAGTTATAAGCAAGACTTGCATATAAACCATTGCTAAAAGACTTCTCTGCCTTAAACGTTGCGTTATACGTACGTCCAGAGTTTGAGTTTGTAAATACATACGCATTTGTAGGACCTCCAAACTGGTTTGTAGCAAAGTCTGACGTCTGGTAAATAGGTCTGTTATCTACTCCTTCTAGTGTAGAAGATGGATCATTAAGTGCCCAGTTCTGTACGTGTGCAGCGTTAAGATCTTCTGTATAAGAAAGGTCTGCAGTAAGAACGATACCATTATCAAAACGGTAATCTGCTCCTATGTTAGATCTCCATACTTGTGGCCATTTAAAATCTTGATCTACCGTCTGGTAGAAGAAGAAATCTACACCTTGCACTTGGTTACCTAACCATACAAATGGGAAACGACCTGTAAATACGCCTGTTCCTCCACGTACTTGGAACGTCTTATCTCCTTTTACATCCCAGTTAAAACCTAATCTAGGTGACCATAAGAATGCGTTGTCTGGAAGTACTGTACTGTCTAATAAGATATCTTCTCCAGTTGCTGGGTCTACATATACGTTATCTGGCTGGTAAGTCCCTTTTCTATCAATATTCTCTTGAATCTTGTCTTTAGTATCAAAGTATAAAGGCTTGTCAAATCTCATTCCTAGTGTAAGTGTAAAATCTTCACTCATTTTCCACTGGTCTTGAGCATAAAGGCTAAACTGTCCTACATTAGTCTCTGCAAGTGACCATCCGTTTGGATCACCTATAGGTAAACCATTGTTCTCATTAAACTCTGCCTCTGCAGCAGTAAATGTATCCTGGTAACGATCTATAAGGAACTGCTGGAAAGCATCTAGATCTGTCTCACCTGTTACATCGTTTATATAATCTGTATCTGCGATACCGTCTCCATCAAGATCTGTTTCTTGATCTATTGCCACACTTCCGAATAAGTCAAAACCATAACCTGTAAGGTTAAAAGAGTTATAGAAACTGAATTTTTCAAAAGAAGTACCAAGAGTAATTGTGTGATCACCAGATACAATGTTTAAGTTGTTTGTGATTTGAAAAACTTCTTGCTCAAGCTTGTTTCCTATAGAGAATGGCTCGTGACCTGCAATGATATAATTCTGACCACCTTTAGTAATGTTTATAGAAGGTGCTGGCGTAGAGAATGGCTCTCTAAAATCATCAAAGAATGTGTAACCTGCCTGAAACTTGTTTGACACATTAGGTGCAAACTCACTGTTCCACTCTAGTTGGAAAGAGTCTATGTTATTGTTTATTGCATACCCTGCATTTTCAAACTGTATTGTAGACTGGCTTGGTCCACGTAATGCGATTGCATTAGGGTTTGCCGGGTTATCTTTAGAAGATCTTAGTAAGTTATATACTAATGCAACACGGTTTTTATCATTTACGTTCCAATCTAGCTTAAATAATGCCTTTGTAGAACCTGCGTCAAAGTTAAATCCTTCATATCTACCTGGATCATAAGAGCTTCCATCTGCATAAGTAATGCTACTTAAAGCTGCAGAGACTGCATCTAGATCTGATGGTAATACACGTGACTCATTAATAGCTCCCGTGTTACGGTTAGGTGCCCAAGGTGCTCCTAGGTCAGAACGGCTCTCATCTTCAAAGTTTGCAAAGAAGAAAAGTTTGTTCTTAATGATAGGTCCTCCTATACTTATACCATATGTATTCTGGCTTAGGTCTGCCTTAAAAACGTCATCACCAGCAACTTTTCCACCAGTAAGATCTTCGTTTCTATAAAAACCGTAAACAGTTCCCTTAAACTCATTAGTACCACTCTTAGTTACAGCATTTACAGATGCTCCTGTAAATCCAGAAAGAGTCACATCATAAGGTGCCGTAGTTACTTGAATTTGCTCAATCGCGTCAAGAGAGATAGGCTGTGATCCCGTTTGTCCTCCTGGAGTAGCAGCATCAAGACCAAATGGGTTATTAAAAACCGCTCCATCCAGGCTAAAATTATTAAACTGATCATTACGACCTCCAAAAGATCCATTACTAGAAGCACTAGGCTCTAGACGGTAAAAATCTGCAGCAGATCTTGAAATTGTAGGTAATGCCTTAAGCTGGCGCTCTCCTACATTTGTAGCAGATCCCGTACGTCCATCACTAAAAGTGTTGTTACGGCTACCTGTAATTACAACTTCTTCAAGTGCATTACTATCTTCAGATAGTGTTACCTCTACATTATAAGTTTCTCCTAAGTTAAGAGTCACTCCTGTGTATTCTTGCGCTTGAAAACCTACATAACTTACCGTTATAGTATAAGGTCCTCCCACACGTAAATTAAAAAGATTAAAACGACCGTCAAAGTTTGTGATCGCTCCATACGTAGTACCAGTAGGTGTGTGTACCGCTACAACGTTTGCACCAGGAAGCGTTTGCTCACCAGCATTTACAACTCCAGAGATAGCAGAAGTAGTCGTCTGTGCGCCTACAGCTACTGCCATTAGAAGTGTTACTAAAAATAAAAGTTTTTTGAACATAAGATTTTTATAAATTGTTTGCGCGAATTTAAGAATGCATTAACATTTTGTAAACCTTGCTATAATTTTATTTTCACATTTAATTAACAATTGTGAATATGTTATTTAAGGGTGTTACGCTTTCGCGAAAGCGTAATAAAACCCTACAAAACTTATCACATAGACAATCAAGCTGTTGAATATTTGCGCTCTTACCATACAACGTGCATTGAAAGAAAGTTCTACCTTTGTACCCTATGATAAGTAATCAAAAAAATCAGCAACAAATACTAGAAAAACTAGGGATCACCTCACTTAATGAGATGCAGGAGGCGGCACAACTTGCCATACATTCTGCAAAAGAGGTGATATTACTATCTCCTACTGGTACTGGTAAAACGCTTGCGTTTTTACTACCCGTAATTGCAGAGTTAGATTTAAGTATAGAAGAAGTACAGCTACTTATAGTAGTGCCTTCTAGAGAGCTGGCTATACAGATAGAAAATGTCGCCCGCAATATGGGTACAGGCTATAAGATACACGCCGCTTATGGTGGTCAAAGTTTTAATACAGATAGACAAGCCATAAAGCACCGTCCAGCAATATTAATAGGAACACCAGGTAGACTTGCAGATCACCTACGTAGAGAAACTTTTTCTACAAACCACATCAAAACGCTTGTGCTTGATGAATTTGACAAATCACTAGAAGTAGGTTTTGAGGGAGAGATGACCGAGATTATGAGCTTTTTACCTGCTTTAGAAAAAAAGGTGCTTACCTCTGCAACTCAAGGTGTAGACATACCAAGATTTGTAGGACTTGACAGCCCTGTAGAAGTAGATTATTTACATCAGGGAGGTTCTAAACTAGAAATTAAAGCGATTATATCGCCAGAAAAAGACAAGCTAGACACGCTAGTAAAAGCTTTATGTCACTTAGGCGATCAACCGGGTATTATCTTTTGTAACTTTAAAGATACCATCTCTAGAATAAGTGATTATCTTAACGATCACGGTATCGCACACGGCACTTTTTATGGAGGAATGGAGCAGCGTGAGCGTGAGTTATCACTTCTTAAATTTAGAAATGGCACACACCAGCTACTGCTAGCAACAGATCTTGCTGCACGTGGAATAGATGTACCAGAAATCAAGTTTATTATACATTACCACCTTCCTATTCACTCAGAAGAGTTTACACACCGTAATGGTCGTACGGCTCGTATGCAGTCTGAAGGTACGGCTTATGTACTACACTGGCGCAACGAGCGATTACCTGACTTTATGCCGGTAATGGATGAAGAGTACTTACACGACAGAGAGATACCAGAAGGATCACAGTGGACGACTCTTGAGCTATCTGGCGGTCGTAAAGACAAGATATCAAAAGGTGATATCGCTGGTTTTTTCTTTAAAGAAGGAAATGCACAACGCGAGCAACTAGGAACCATTGAGGTAAAAAACACACAATCTTTTGTAGCAGTACATAAAAGTGCTGCTCAATCTTTTATAGAAAAACTAGATAACAAACGTCTTAAAAAAGCAAAATTGAGGATACGACTAGCTTAGTCTTATCCTCAATTTTACATTTATTGCTGGTATATGTAGTTATAATTACTTTACATCTACAAAGCGCTCAAACCATTTATAAAGATCACCGCGTGTGATTACTGCGCCTTCTCTTATAAGTTTAAACTTATCTGCATTGCGGTCTTCACTATAATCTTTACTTGCACTCATAAATACCACATCATCATCACCTAAGTTTTCTTTAAGCCATCCATACCCTTCTGCGGTAGTGATATCTATGTTTTCTTTATTGATTTTTATGGCAATAAGTGCCATATTATTTTCTCTTAAAAAGAAAAGGTGCATCTGGTTAGGCGAGATATGCTCCAGGTACTGAGCCTTTGTGAGTACACCTTCCCATACTAGATCAGAAAAGACGTCTATCTCTTCTTCTGCAACGAGAGGTTGTTTTTCTTTTATAGTTGCCCACTCATCTGCAGTGATAGACTGGGTGGCTAGAAAGTTTATAAACTCTGGGTGTAATTCTTCTAGTTGTTCTTTTGTAAGGCGAGCGTATTTCATTGTGAGTGATATTTTTTCGCGAAAGCGTATTTAAAAAGTAAATTTCATAAAAAAACCGTCCTTATTAGATAAGAACGGTTTTGTATAAAGTGCCTAAGGACTTAGTTTGCTTCTGCAACTACGTCAAAAGGAAGTGTAGCTACCACATCTCTGTGGAAACGTACTTTTGCTTCATAGTTACCTAAACGTTTTACTGTGTTACCAGCGATAGCGATATACTTTTTGTCTACCTCTACTCCTTCTTTTGCTAGGTATTCTGCTACATCTGCATTTGTAATAGATCCGAAAAGTTTGTCTCCGTCTCCAGTTTTTGCTGATATCTTAACTTCTAAAGCGTTAAGTTTATCTGCTTGCTTCTGTGCATCATCTACAACTTTTTGCTCTTTATGAGCACGTTGCTTTAGGTTTTCTGCAAGTACTTTCTTTGCGCTAGGCGTAGCAAGTACTGCGTGACCGTTAGGGATTAGGTAATTTCTACCGTATCCGTTTTTTACTTGTACTATATCGTCTGCAAATCCTAGATTCTCAACGTCCTTCTTTAATATAAGTTCCATCTGT
>JAHDEV010000005.1:39103-43637 GCA_020628615.1 Dokdonia sp. | reverse complement strand
AAAGGTTTTCCAGCGATAGACTACTTGTTATATGGTCTAGGAGAAGACGACGCAGCCATACTTGCGACCTATAATGGTACAGATGGAGCTGCTTACAAGCAATACCTTGTAGACATAACAGCAGATATGAAAAACCTTGCAACCACAGTTCTTGAGGAGTGGGAAGGTGGTTACAGAAACACTTTTGTTGCAAACGATGGTGCATCTGCAACGGCATCTACAGATCGGTTTGTAAATGATTACATTTTCTATTTTGAGAAGCATTTAAGAGCTGGTAAAATGGGAATCCCTGGTGGTGTTTTTTCTGGAAGTGTTGAGCCTAATACTATAGAGGCACTTTATGCGGGAGGTATTTCAAAGGACCTTTTTATTGTGGGGCTTAATGCTACACAAGATTTCTTTAATGGTAAAGCATATAACAGTAGCGCACAAGGTGAGAGCCTTGCGAGTTACTTAGATGAACTTAATGCAATTAAGGATGGAGCAGATTTGAGCGAGATCATAAATTCGCAATTTGACGTTTCAAGAACTGTAGTTTCAGCTTTAGGTAACTTTGAGCAGGAGCTGGCCATAAATCCTCCTACAAATTTCTTAAACGCTTATGATGAGGTACAACGCCTTGTGCCATTACTTAAAGTAGATATGGTAAGCGCTATGAGCATAAGCATAGACTTTGCAGATGCAGATGGAGATTAGATAAAAAAATGAACCCACGCATTACATCATATTTTAATACACAAAGAGAGGCCGCACCACTAGCGGTCTTTCGTGTGTTTTTTGGTGTGTTAATGTTTGCAAGCATTGTGCGCTTTTGGAGCTATGGCTGGATAAAGAAATTTTATATAGACCCTAGCTTTCATTTTACTTTCTATGGGTTTGAGTGGGTAAAACCACTAGGTGATTATACCTACTTGCTATTTGCCATTTGTGCATTAAGTAGCCTCTTTGTGATGGTAGGGTTTAAATACCGTTGGTCAATTATTATTTTCTTTGTAAGCTTTACCTACATAGAGCTTATGGATAAGACAATGTATCTCAACCATTACTACTTTATCAGTATGTTGAGCTTCTTGATGATATTTCTTCCAGCTGGAGCTTACTTTTCTGTAGATGCGATTACGCTTTCGCGAAAGCGTAACACAACCCCACCACAATACATCCCAGCGTGGAGTATAGACAGTATAAAACTACTCTTAGGTATTGTATACGTGTATGCAGGTCTGGCAAAACTTAATAGTGACTGGCTCCTTAAAGCGATGCCGCTTAAAATATGGTTACCGTCTAAATTTGATATACCTCTTATAGGTAACCTTATGGGTGAGGAGTGGGTGCAGTATGCCTTCAGCTGGTTTGGTGCGGGTTATGACTTGTTTATTCCCTTCTTTTTGCTGTATAAAAAAACGCGTCCTTATGCCTTTGTAATGGTGATAATCTTTCACGTGCTTACACGCGTGTTGTTTCCTATCGGGATGTTTCCTTATGTGATGATTGTGAGCGCACTTATCTTTTTTGACGCAGCGTTTCATAAAAAGATTATGTACGCTTTCGCGAAAGCGTTAAAATACCCCACAGCACTACTTAAAACTAGTAAGCAATACGTTCCTAGTTCTGCTATTTCAAAAAAATATGCGGTTGCTGTTGTTGTAATATTCTTTGTGATACAGATTTTATTACCGTGGCGCTATCTGGCTTATCCAGGTGAGTTATTCTGGACCGAAGAGGGCTACCGCTTCTCGTGGCGTGTGATGCTTATGGAAAAATCTGGGTATGCCCAGTTTAAAATAGTAGACGGAGAGACAGGCAGGCGCTTTTATGTAGATAACGCAGACTTCTTAACCCCGTTGCAAGAAAAGCAAATGAGCTTCCAGCCAGACTTTATTCTCGAGTATGCTCACTATCTTCGCGATCATTTTGAGAGTCAAGGTCATCAAGAGGTGCAAGTCTATGTTGAGTCGTACGTCGCTCTTAATGGGAGATTAAGTACAACATACATAGATCCAGAGGTAAATCTGGCAGAAATAGAAGATTCTTTTAAACACAAAACGTGGGTTATCCCATTTACAGATGAGATTAAAGGTTTATAATACACTTATTTTTATACTTATAGCAACCACTGCAATGGCTCAAAACAGCCTGAGCGGTACAATCTCTTCTCAAGATGGGAAGGCGCTAGAAGATGTTGAGATTTACTTAAGAGAGGCAAACCAAGTGGCAAGCACAGATGCGTCTGGAAAATACCGTTTTGAAAATATAGAAAACGGCACGTATAATCTTATCGTATTTGGACTGGCTTATGAACTTGTAGAACAACAAATACGTATAGAAGGAGAAACTGTAAAAGACTATACACTTACACCCCTAGGAGAATCCCTAAGCGAGGTAGTACTCACAAGCCGCAGAGAAAAGATTTTTGCTCTACGATCACTTAAAAAAGTAGAGGGTACTGCTATCTATGCTGGTAAAAAAAGTGAAGTAGTACTGGTAGATCAACTCACGGCAAATCTTGCTGCAAATGCCCCTAGACAAATATATAGCCAAGTGGTAGGGCTCAATATTTATGAAAACGGAGATGCGGGACTGCAATTAAATATTGGAGGTCGTGGTCTAGACCCAAATCGCTCTGCAAACTTTAATATTAGACAAAACAATTATGACATAAGCGCAGATGTGCTAGGGTACCCAGAGAGTTACTACACGCCACCAGCAGAGGCGCTTAAAGAGATTCAAGTAGTGCGTGGTGCTGCATCTTTACAGTACGGAACTCAGTTTGGCGGATTGATAAATTTTAAATTCAGAGAGCCCGTAAAAGACAAGAAGATTGAATTAATATCAAGGCAAACCGCAGGCTCGTATGGATTGCTTACCTCTTTTAATAGCCTAAGTGGTACGGTAGGTAAATTGAGTTACTACACATATTTCAATTATAAAGAAGGTGATGGCTGGAGACCTAACTCTCAGTTTAACAGTCGTAATTATTTTGCACACGTGGCATATGAGTTAAGCGAGCGCACTACACTTACTGGAGAACTCACTCTTTTTAATTATCTAGCAAAACAGGCTGGAGGCCTTACAGATGCTCAATTTATAGAAGACCCTAACTTTAGTAACCGTGATCGTAACTGGTTTGATGTAGACTGGAAGGTATATTCTTTACGTCTAGATCACGCTTTTAGTAATAAAACAGATTTTAGTTTAAATGTATTTGGACTTGATGCACAACGTAGCGCCGTAGGTTTTAGAACAAATAGAGTATCACAGCCAGATGATCTAGAAGAGCCTAGAGAATTGCTGGTAGATAATTTTACAAACTGGGGAGCAGAGGCGCGCTTGCTTACGAGATACAAAATAGGAGCGAAGGATGCTGTTTTCTTGATAGGAAGTAAGTATTATGATGCAAGTAACAGTCAGCAGCAAGGACCTGGCACTACGGCTGCAGATGCAGATTTTAACTTTGCTGCAGACCAGTTTCCTAATTATGAGCGTCAGGCACAGTTTGATTTTCCTAATAAGAACTTAGCGATTTTTGGAGAAAATATTTTTAATCTTACAGATAAATTTACAGTTACACCTGGCTTTAGATATGAGTACATTAAAACAGAAAGTGCTGGTTCTTTTAATAATATTGTTTTAGACCTTGCAGGCAACCCGCTAGTAAATGAAGAAGTGCCAGATAATCGTGATTTTGAACGTGACTTTTTATTATTGGGACTAGGCGCAACCTATCAACTAGCTCCTGAAGTAGAGCTTTATGGAAATTTTAGTCAAAACTACCGTTCTGTTACTTTTAATGATATACGAGTGGTAAACCCATCCTTTGTGGTAGATGAAGATATTAAAGATGAAGAAGGTTTTACTATAGATGTAGGAGCAAGAGGTCGTATAGATAATAAGTTTGCTTATGATGTAAGCGCCTTTGGGGTGCGTTATGATGAGCGTCTAGGTGAGGTGCTTTTTGAAGATACAGATGGTAGTATAAAGAGACGTCGTGGTAATATAGGTGATGCTTTTATTTATGGGCTTGAAGTTTTTACAGACTGGAATTTGAGAAACACTTTCTTTGAAGATAAGACAGAGTTTAAATTTAACTTATTCACAAACCTCGCACTTACTAGTTCAGAGTACCTTAGTTCTGAAGAGATAGGGGTAGCCGGTAACCAGGTAGAGTTTATACCAGATGTAAATTTAAAAACGGGAGTAAACTTTGGTTATAAAAACTTTACGGCAAGTGCTCAATATACCTACCTTACAGAGCAATTTACAGATGCGACAAATGCGCCACAAGATGTAAATGATAACCAGCGAGGTATAGAGGGGAGTATCCCTTCATATGGAGTGCTAGACGTTTCTGCAGCCTATACTTGGAAGCAGTTTAAGCTTGAGGCAGGTCTTAATAATGCGCTTGACGAGTCATATTTTACTAGAAGAGCAACTGGATATCCTGGTCCGGGTATTATTCCTGCAGAGCCTCTCACATTTTATACTACATTACAGATTAAATTATAAGCCTATTTTTTACAAGATATGCTACATATAA
>JAHDEV010000005.1:8397-39003 GCA_020628615.1 Dokdonia sp. | reverse complement strand
TAATAAGCTATGACTAAGCTTGTGCTTGTGGTGCCCACGATGCACAGAGCATACCTGGAGCAGCAGTTTTCGGGTTTGCACAATCACTTTCTTCATAGCGTTTACAAGTAATACAGTTACGGTCATCCTTGAGAGCAGCCTTCATTTCAAAGCTGTCACAAGTATATTCTGCACTTACCTGTACTTGGTGTTTGTTGCAAAAATTATTGTCTTTAAGTTGATCGCAGTTAATGCAATTATGAGCGAGTTTAATAGCCATTTTTTTTCTTTTTTATGATTCGTAATTATCCTAAAGTTAAGAAGAAAGGATAAAGAATAATTATAAATAACTGTTAATCAGGTTGTTTGTATTTAGATTGAGTAAAAATAAAGAGATAGTTACGGCAAGATTATCTCAAACTTTCTTAGCGGTATTCTGTTTAAATATCTCATTTCAAGTGTTTTAAATGTGGATTTAAAAGATAGGCGAGTTATATTGATTAATTAAGCGTATCTTTGCACGCAATTAATTGTTAGCGTGGATTTACAGTAGTACGCTTTCGCGAAAGCGTAAAAAACTCCACCCTCACCTCTTAAAACAATAATTGCTATGACCGCACACGAAAATAAAATTCTAGGAGAAGGACTCACCTATGACGACGTACTTCTAGTTCCTGCTTTTTCTGAAGTATTACCTAGAGAAGTAAGCATACAATCAAAATTTACTCGCAACATCACTCTTAATGTACCTATTGTCTCTGCGGCGATGGATACGGTTACAGAGAGTCGTATGGCAATTGCTATTGCTCAAGAAGGCGGTATAGGAGTATTGCACAAAAATATGACTATAGATGAGCAGGCTATCAAGGTGCGTAAAGTAAAGCGTGCAGAGAGCGGGATGATTATAGACCCTGTGACATTACCACTTAAATCTTTAGTAAGTGATGCAAAGGCTGCAATGCGTGAGCATAGTATAGGAGGAATTCCTATTGTAGATGATAATGGAAAATTGATAGGTATTGTTACAAACCGCGATTTACGTTTTGAAAAAGACAATAATCGTCCGGTAAGTGAGGTGATGACATCTGAAAATCTTGTTACTGCAGCAGAGGGAACCTCTCTACAACAAGCAGAAGAGATACTTCAAAATCATAAAATAGAAAAACTACCTGTTGTAACAGGAGATAATACACTTGTGGGTCTCATCACTTTTAGAGATATCACAAAACTTACTTTAAAGCCTAACGCAAATAAAGATAAATTTGGCCGCCTACGTGTAGCTGCTGCTATAGGTGTTACTGGTGATGCTGTAGAGCGTGCCGGAGCACTTGTAAAAGCTGGAGTAGATGCTATTGTTATAGATACAGCTCACGGTCATACTAAAGGTGTGGTAGAGGTGTTAAAATCTGTAAAGAAAGAATACCCAGAGCTAGACTGTGTGGTAGGAAACATCGCAACAGGGGCTGCTGCCAAATATCTTGTAGAAGCCGGTGCAGATGCCGTAAAAGTAGGAATAGGGCCAGGATCAATCTGTACAACACGTGTTGTTGCGGGAGTTGGTTTTCCTCAGTTTAGCGCCGTGCTAGAGTGTGCAGCGGCTATAAAAGGAACAGGAGTACCCGTAATTGCAGATGGAGGTATACGATATACAGGTGATATACCTAAGGCAGTTGCCGCTGGAGCAGACTGTGTGATGCTAGGTTCTTTACTAGCAGGTACAAAAGAGTCACCAGGAGAGACTATTATTTATGAAGGACGTAAGTTCAAATCATATAGAGGTATGGGATCTGTAGAGGCTATGAAGCAAGGCTCAAAAGATCGTTACTTTCAAGATGTAGAAGATGATATTAAGAAACTCGTACCAGAAGGTATTGTAGGTCGTGTACCTTACAAAGGTGAGCTTAACGAGAGTATCCACCAGTTTGTAGGAGGTCTTAGAGCTGGTATGGGTTACTGCGGAGCAGGAAGCATAGAGGCTCTTAAAGAGAACGGACAATTTGTAAAAATTACCGCTAGTGGTATAAATGAGAGTCACCCACACGATGTGACTATCACAAAGGAAGCTCCTAACTATAGTAGATAGAAATTTTAGGATTACGCTTTCGCGAAAGCGTAATTACATATAGTGAAATAAAAAAGAGCCGTTTCAAATTGAGACGGCTCTTTGTATTAAATAATTGGGGGACTTATTAATTTTTAATGAATCGTAGTGACTGGCTTGTTCTATCTCCAGTAAGTTTAAGGAAATATACGCCTGTCTGTAAATCTGAAATATTAAGACTAGTAATTGCATTAGTAAAATCAAAGGATTTTACTACACTACCCACTATATTAATAATTTCAACATTGAGGATAGTTGTATTCGTAGAGTTTGATACGGTTAGTGAGCTTTGAGCTGGATTTGGATAAATGGTGATACCAGTATCTAGTTGCGCAGCGCTAGTAGAAAGCGTCTCGGCATTTATTGCCCACTCTAGAGTATTAGACATAAGTTGTGCAACATCAGAACTGCTTTCCCAAAAATCTGCTCGAGAGTCTGAAGAGGGTGGATAGAGGTTAATAAATGCGCGTCTCGCATCCATAGGGCCTATGTTTTCTTTAGTAATCACAAGAGGAGATCCATCTGTCCACTCTGCGACTACCGTTGCGCCACTAGCAACATATCCTTCTGCATTATGAAAAGATGCCATACCACCATCTATAGTAAAAACCTCTGTAAGTATGTAACTATCTGGCTGGTGAATAGTGCCTAGACCTAAAAAAGAGTCGCTGGCCTGCCCGCATTGTATATATAATTCATAGTGAGACCAGTTACCTGTAATAGGTATGTTTGCTGCAAAGGTGGCATCTACTACAGAACCGCCACTTTCTAAATATTGTGCGAGCACATTGCCAAAAGCAACAGGATCAAGAGGCTCATTATCTGTAAAGGTAAATACAGCGTCATATGCCTGTAATTCTTCTAGTGTAGGCGTGGCAGATGTTGTATTAAATGTTACAACATCGTGTTTGCCTATTGTTTCAATTTTTTCTTCTATATCAAAAAGCCATACAGCGTGTGCGGGTGAGGCAGCTATAAGAACGGTGGAGCTAGAAGAACTACGTAGGTTCTGATTGCCATAATGATTTTGATAGCTAGTAAGAGTGTCAGAAATTTGTGTTGTAGAGCCGCTCCCCTGTGCGAAACTCTGAGATCCGATTAGGAGTAAAAGGGTCGTAAGTAATGGTGTTGTAATTTTCTTCATAATAAAAGAGATTAATTACGCAGTTGCGTTATGGATACTAAGAATGATTTGAGGGTAAGTAAATTTAATCGGATAATATAGTAGTTTACAAGTCTTTAGACTATTTCTTATGTACGAATAAACTTACTTTAAAGTGCTAAAAATGAGGATAATACAAGTGAATTATCACAATTGTTAATCACTACAGCGTTTAAGTGAAAAAATTGCTTTTTTCTTACTTGTATTATTTTAAAATGCTGAAAATCAATAAAAATTAAAAACGTCAGATATTGCCTTGAGAGGTGACTTAAAAAAATAGGTCTATATTCGTAAGATTTTACAAATTGGGTGTTATTACACTTATATAAATATTGTGATTTTAAGCAGTACTCTCCTTAAAATCTCGTACTTTTACACCCCGTAAACGAACCTTCAGAAAATCCTTAAATGGCATCTACAAAATACATCTTCGTAACGGGCGGAGTATCCTCTTCACTAGGTAAAGGTATTATCGCAGCATCACTTGCAAAACTCTTGCAAGCGCGAGGATACAGAGTCACTATTCAAAAACTAGATCCTTATATTAATATAGATCCTGGCACACTTAATCCTTATGAGCACGGAGAATGCTATGTGACAGATGATGGTGCAGAGACAGACCTTGATCTTGGTCACTATGAGCGTTTTCTTAATACACCTACATCTCAGGCTAACAATGTTACAACGGGACGTATCTATCAAAGTGTGATAGATAAAGAGCGTAGAGGTGAGTTTTTGGGTAAAACAGTGCAAGTAATACCTCACATTACAAATGAGATTAAAGAGCGTATCCAGATTTTAGGGAAGAGCGGAGATTATGATATCGTAATTACTGAGATAGGAGGAACTGTAGGTGATATAGAGTCATTACCGTATATAGAGAGTATACGCCAACTCAAATGGGAGCTAGGTAAAAAGAACTCATTAGTTATACACCTAACACTTATACCATACCTTGCAGCCGCAGGAGAGCTTAAAACTAAGCCTACCCAGCACAGTGTAAAAACACTTATGGAGAGCGGTATTATGGCAGATATACTTGTATGCCGTACAGAACACGAGCTAGGGTATGATCTTAAGGCAAAGCTTGCACGTTTTTGTAATGTAGAGCAAGAAGCTGTTATAGAGTCTAGAGACGCTAGCACCATATATGACGTGCCAAACTTGATGCTTGAAGAAGGTCTTGATGCCATCTCTCTTAAAAAACTTGATCTTCCAGACACTACACAACCAGAACTTACCAGATGGAATGAGTTTCTAGCAAAGCATAAAAATCCAAAATCTGAAGTAACAATAGGCCTTATAGGTAAATATGTAGAGCTTCAAGATTCTTATAAATCGATACTTGAAGCCTTTATACACGCTGGTGCAGAAAATGAGGTTAAGGTAAATATAGAGAGTATACATAGTGAGCATATCACTCCAGAGGTGATTAAAAATAAAATTGCAAACCTTGACGGTGTGCTAGTAGCACCAGGTTTTGGCGAGCGCGGTATAGAAGGTAAAATTAAGGCAGTACAATTTGCAAGAGAGCATAAAATTCCGTTTTTAGGGATATGTCTTGGTATGCAAATGGCAGTCATAGAGTACGGAAGAAATGTTTGTGAGTTTACAAAAGCAAACTCAACAGAGATGGACCCAAACACCCCACACCCCGTCATAGATATAATGGAGGAGCAAAAAACCATTACAGATATGGGGGGCACAATGCGTCTGGGAGCGTGGGCTTGTAAGCTTGCGCCAGATAGTATAGTAAAAGACGTTTACGGTGACGAGGTGATTATGGAGAGACATCGTCACAGATATGAATTTAATGATGCATACCGAGAGCAACTAGAAAAAGCAGGTATGAAAATTACAGGCACAAACCCAGATACTGGTCTTGTAGAGATTGTAGAAATAGCAGATCACCCTTGGTTTGTAGGCGTGCAATATCACCCAGAGTATAAGAGTACGGTAAGCAACCCGCACCCGCTATTTGTTGCGTTTGTGAGAGCTGCTGTAAGTTATGCTCAAGACAGTACGCGTGCCAGTATGGCATAAAAAAAACCTTTGGCGAGTAAATTGCTTTGAGAAAATCACGCTTTCGCGAAAGCGTAATCAAAAAACACCCACCTAAACAGGATTAATGAAAAAGAACTTTGACACAAATTCACTTATTGGAATGCTCCTTATGGGAGGTATCCTTTTATGGATCATCTACTTTAATAAGCCTACAGCCGAAGAGCTAGAGGCTGAGAAAGCAGCACAAACAGAGCAGGTAGAATCACAAGATACAGATGTAGCTAGCCTGCCAGTGGCGCAAACAGGTCCAGCAGTAGCATCAGACTCTATTGCAAATATTGCATTACAAAACAGACTAGGTGCATTTGCATACTCTGGCTCATTACCATCTGCAAAGGAGGGAGCAACCACTACTATTTCTAACGATGTTTTAGAAATTAAAGTGAGTAATAAAGGTGGATATATTACAGAGGTAAAGTTATTGCAACACAGCACCTATGACTCGATACCTGTATACCTTATTAAAGACGGTAACAGTACCTTTAATGTAAGTTTTAGTACGTCTGATAATCGTAATCTTAATACTAAAGACTTGTTTTTTGAGCCAAGTCTTTCTAAAAATGGTAATAATAATGTGTTATCTATGAAGCTTAAGGTTTCTAATGATGAGTATCTAGAGTACCGTTATGAGCTTAAGGAAGGCGATTATATGATGGATTTTGGGATGCGCTCTCAAGGACTTTCTACTAGACTTAACACATCAAACCCAATGCGTATGCAGTGGGATTTTAAAGGGATGCGTCACGCACGTAGCCAGTCTTATGAAAATAGATACACGCGCCTTACCTATAAGTATGAAGAAGATAAGACAGATAAGCTCTCACCAGCAGGAGATGATGATGAGATAGAGGAAGATCTTGTGTGGATGAACTACCGCCAGCACTTCTTTAGCTCAATGCTTATCTCTGAGACACCTTTTAAAGAAGCGAGACTTACTTCAAAAGATCTTTACAAAGAGGCAGACGATAGAGATGAAGAAACCATATTTACAAAACAATATGGATCTGACGTTTTACTAGAAGCCAAAAACGGAGAGCTAGACTACGCAATGCAGATGTACTACGGTCCTACAGACTACACAATCCTTAAGTCTTATGATCAAGGACTAGATGAGGCAATGCCACTAGGGTGGGGGATATTTGGGTTCTTAAACAAGTACCTTGTGATCCCTTTCTTTGGGTTCTTATCTGGATTTTTACCAGCAGGTATTGCTATTATAGTAATGACTATTGTTATAAAATTATTTTTATCTCCTGTACAGTATAAACAGTACACCTCACAGGCTAAGATGAAGATTCTTAAGCCAGAAATTGCTGCTATCTCAGAGAAGTATAAAGATAACGCAATGAAGAAGCAGCAGGAGACTATGGCGCTGTATAGTAAAGCAGGGGCAAGTCCCGCCGCAGGTTGTTTACCAGCGTTATTACAAATCCCAGTGTTTTATGCGCTGTTTACGTTCTTCCCATCTGCGTTTGATTTAAGAGGTAAAAGCTTCTTATGGGCAGATGATTTATCTAGCTATGATGAGATTGCAAAGCTTCCGTTTGAGATTCCTTTTTATGGAGATCACGTGAGTTTATTCCCAATACTTGCAGCAGTTACTATTTTCTTTTCAATGAGATTAACTACAGGTAACCAGCAAATGCAACAGCCTACGCAAGAAGGAATGCCAGATATGAGTAAGATGATGAAGTATATGATGTACTTCTCTCCATTACTTATGCTTATTTTCTTTAACCAGTATGCTAGTGGTCTGAGTTTATATTACTTTATTTCTAACTTACTTACTATAGGTATCATTTTAGTTATCAAAAACGTGATTATAGATGAAGAGAAGATAAGAGCAAAAATAGAAGTGAAAAAAGCTAAACCTAAGAAGCAAGGTAAGTTTGCTAAAAAAATGCAACAGATGATGGAGCAAGCAGAGCAACAGCAAAAAAATAGAAAGTAAACTGCTTCTTTATAACTATAATATCAAAAGCTCCTACCTCTTCAGGTAGGAGTTTTTTAGGTTTTATGGGGTCTGAGAGCGCTTTCGCAAAAGCGTAAAAAGAAAATGTAACAACTGCTGTAACAAAACCTATGGTGTGTCGTCTTCCTAATAACTAACCAATTAATCGATGGACCAACACTCGTTCATAAAGCTTGTAAATCCTTTTAAGGATAAGATATATCGCGTTGCAAAGCGATTGCTCGTATCACAAGATGAGGCGCAAGATGCGACGCAGGAAGTACTACTGCGACTATGGACAAAGAGGTCTAAAATAAAAGAATATCGAAGTGTTGAAGCATTTGCGATGACGATGACAAAAAATTATTGCTACGATAAGCTTAAAGCAAAGGGAAGTAATAATCTTAAAATCGTTCATAACAATTATGAAGATCACTCAGGTAATACTAGTAAGCACATAGAAGTTGCAGATGAGGTCGCGTGGGTTTATAAACTTATGGAAGACCTACCAGAGCAACAACGACTTATTGTACAAATGAGAGATGTAGAGCAAATGGACAATGCAGAGATTGCCGTGGCACTCCAGATGAATGAGACCGCTGTGCGAGTAGCACTCTCTAGAGCCCGCAAAAAACTAAGAGAAGAATTGATTAAAAAACGAAATTATGGAATCTCATAATATAGAGAAACTACTAGAAGATTACTTTGAGGGAAGTACTACGCTCCAGCAAGAAGCACAACTACGTGACTACTTTATGGGTGATAACGTGGCGCCACATCTTAAAGAGTATGAAAGTATGTTTACAGCATTTGCCGTAGCAAGTGAAGAGACTTATGATAGACCTATTGTATTACCTAAGCAACAAAAGCCTAGATATAGATTTATGGCAAGTGCTGCAGCAGCGGTAATAGTAGGACTAGTAATCTGGACACAAGGTACACAGGTAGATAATCGTATCTCTACAAATTATGAAAATGAAGAAGTAGCCATCTTAAAAACCAAGCAAGCCCTTGGTATGATGTCTCAAATGATTAACAACAGCACCACACAGCTAGATGTGGTAGAAGAATTTGACAAAGCCTCTAGCACCTTATTTAAATAAAAATCAAAAAACAAAGAAGATGAAAAAGTTAATAATGATAGCAGCCCTTGCCTTAGTAACCCTAGCAAGTAATGCCCAGAGCCCTTTTGATAAGTATGAAGATCTTAAAGGAGTAAGCTCTATAGTGATGAACCAGAAGATGTTTAAGTTACTCAGTAAAGTAGACCTTAACTCATCAGACCCAGAGATGCAGCAATACATAAACCTAGTAGATAATCTAGAAAATGTAAAGATGTATACCAGTGCAAATGCAGGTATAATGGACCAGATGAACGCCTCTATGAAAGGCTACATAGCAAGCAGCGGTTTACAAGAACTTATGCGTGCAAAAGATGATGGTAAGAATGTAAAATTCTACTATAAAGAAGGAAGTAGTGAAGACTATGTGAAGGAGTTTGTAATGTTCTTAAACGGAAATATGGAAGGTGAGCAACGCGCTGTATTCTTTCAGGTAACTGGAAACATAGATTTAAAGCAAATATCTAAGCTAGCTCAAGATCTAGATTTTAAAGGGAGTGAAGCTCTCAAGGAAGTTCAAAACGCAAAAAAGTCATAATATGTATAACACTATAAAAACAGTAGTAGCAGCCTTTGCGGTAGTGCTCACACTTGCGAGCTGTAGCAATAAGCAATCGTTGCAAGAGTATTATGTAGATAATCAAGAAAACGCTGACTTTATTCTTGTAGACGTACCTACTAGTTTACTAGGTAAAAATGTAGAGGCATTAAGTGAAGAGCAGCAAGAGGTTTTTAAAACCGTGCGTAAAATAAACCTAATGGCATACCAGACTAAGTCTGGTGACACGGCAGCAATGCAATTAGAGCGTGACAAAGTAAAAGACATACTTGCCACAGATGATTATGAGGAGCTTATGAAAGCCAGCGGAGATATGGGGCAAATGCGTCTCTATTTTAAAGGAGAAGAAGATGCCATAGATGAGGTAATCTTCTTTGGTGCAGACGATAATAAAGGTTTTATGCTTGCTCGCCTATTAGGTAATGATATGAACATAGGAGATATGATGCATATGGCAGAGTCACTAGAAAAGAGTGATATAGACGTATCACAATTTGGAAGTATTATGGAAGTTTTTGATAATAAATAAGTCAAAAAATGTTGAACGCATAAGCCCTATTTGGCGATAGGCTTTCCATATATAGAGGTACCCGCCAGGGTGCCTCTTTTTTTTTTGGAGTACATTCAGCAGGTGTATTTACAAGAGCAGTATCCCGCTTTACGTTGCAATTCCTCGGGATGGCACAGCCAGCCCTGCGGGATTTACACTACAATCGGGGCTAGCTATGAGATTTATAGAGTACTGCCTTAGTGCCCTATAATTGGCAAGTATATTTTCATCTAAACGTGTATCTTAGACAACCTAATTTTACGATATGAAAAAATACAGCATTCTTGCCATTTGTTTATTAGTCGCAACCAGCACCTTTGCACAGTTTTTAGATTCAAAAAAAGATCTAGTAACCTCAAAAGGATTTTTCACACTGCATTATGATGAGAGTGATGATAAGATATATGTAGAGGTAGATAAGCTAGATGAAGAATTTTTATACGTACACTCACTGCGCACAGGCTTAGGAAGCAACGACATAGGTCTAGATAGAGGACAACTAGGCGGTAATGCCGTAGTAAAATTTCAAAAAGTAGGTAATAAAATAATGCTCGTACAGCCTAATATGCGCTACAGAGCAAATACTACAAATGAGCTAGAACGCAAATCTATAGAAGAAGCCTTTGCAAAGTCTGTACTCTTTGGTTTTCCTATAAAAGAGCAAAAAGGAGGAAAGTACCTCATAGACTTCACACCGTTTTTACTAGAAGACACACACGGTGTAGCTGCTAGATTAAAACGTGGTAAGGAAGGTACTTATAAATTAGACAAAACAAGAAGCGCTATGTATATGGAGCGCACAAAGGCTTTCCCAGAAAACACAGAGTTTGAGGCGTTACTCACTTTTAAAGGAAGCCCAACGGGAAGAAACATACGCTCTGTTGCACCAGATGCAAAGGCACTTACTGTAGTACAGCACTACTCATTTGTAAAGTTGCCAGATAATAAGTACGTCCCTCGTCCTTTTGATCCTCGTGCAGGAGTAAACGCAACTACATACCTAGATTATGCAACACCGGTACAAGAGCCTATAGTAAAGCGCTATGCAAACCGTCATAGACTGGAGAAGAAAAATCCTAATGCGGCTATGAGTGAAGCAGTAGAGCCTATTATCTACTACCTAGATCCTGGTACACCAGAGCCAGTAAGATCTGCATTACTTGAGGGAGCAAGCTGGTGGAATCAAGCATACGAGTCGGCGGGATTTAAGGATGCATTTCAGGTAAAAATGTTACCTAAAGATGCAGACCCTATGGATGTGCGTTATAATGTAATACAATGGGTGCACCGCAGTACTAGAGGGTGGAGTTATGGAGCAAGCGTGCGTGACCCACGTACGGGGGAGATCATAAAAGGGCACGTAAGCCTAGGGAGTTTAAGAATACGTCAAGATTTTTTAATCGCGCAAGCCTTAATGAATAAGCCTTTTGCAGAGAGTGATGATAATTATGAGCCTATGCTAGAGATGGCGCTCGCAAGAATAAGACAGTTAAGCGCTCACGAGGTAGGTCATACCATTGGGTTTGCACACAACTTTGCAGCAAGTTCAAATGGCAGAGCCAGCGTTATGGACTACCCGCATCCTACACTTACCTGGGATGGAAGTGAAGTAGATTTTTCTAATGCCTATGCGACAGGTATAGGGGAGTGGGATAAGGTTACTGTACAGTATAACTACGGAGTGGCTCCTAAGGGAGTTTCAGAAAAAGACTATCTCAATACTATCTTAACTAAAGCAGAGCAAAGTGGCTTACGTTATATAACAGATAGTGATGCAAGACCACAAGGAGGAGCTCACGCTAAGGCGCACCTATGGGATAATGGCGCTAGTGCTTACCAAGAGTTAGATAAAATGCTTGCTTTAAGAAAAGGGGCTATCACAAACTTTTCTGTAGATAACATACGTACTAATGAACCATATTCTGTGCTTGAAGATGTATTTGTACCACTATATTTTTACCACAGATATCAAACTGAGGCAGCTGTAAAAATGGTGGGAGGTCTTGAGTATAACTATGCTGTAAAAGGAGATAGTAATCTTGACGTAACAAAGATTCTTGATGCTGGTGAGCAAAGAGCAGCGCTTAGTAGCGTTTTAAAAACCCTAACTGCAACAGAGCTGGCTATACCTAGAGACAAGCTGGCACTATTCCCTCCTAGAGCGCAAGGGTATGGGAGATCACGTGAAAGTTTTAAAAGTAACGATGGTGTAGGCTTTGATGCTCTAGGAGCTGCAGCAACAGCGAGTGATATGACGTTGTCTCTGCTTCTTCATCCAGAAAGAGCAAACAGACTTGTGCAGCAAAAAGCGATAGACCCTTCTCAAATG
Organism: Dokdonia sp.; assembly: GCA_020628615.1. GTDB lineage: Bacteria > Bacteroidota > Bacteroidia > Flavobacteriales > Flavobacteriaceae > Dokdonia. The sequence goes on along the minus strand of JAHDEV010000005.1, from coordinate 27,187 downwards.
GGACTTGATGGTATGCTTTCTACGCTTGTAAATAGCACCATATTCAGTAACGAGCAAGATGCTTATAAAGCAGGAGTACAACAAACTATAAATTACAATGTACTTAAACATCTTATGAATCTTTCGGCGCATAGCAAGTCTATACCACAGACTAAAGCCTTTACGAGAGCACAGCTTAAACAGGTGAGAGCCAAACTTGCTAGTCAAACTACAGATGCAAATGCGGCATTTATGGTAGATGAAATTGAGACATTCTTAAAAGCACCAGAAAAGTTTAAGGTGTTACCATCTCCAAAAATTCCAGATGGATCACCTATAGGATGTATGTAAGTACGCTTTCGCGAAAGCGTAATCTTAAAACTCACCACCACATATTATAATTATATCATACACTAGAATTAATGAAAATAGATTTACGCTCAGACACACTCACAAAGCCTACTCCGGCTATGCTCGATTTTATGATGAAAGCACAAGTGGGTGATGATGTTTACAAGGAGGACCCTACAGTAAACGAGTTAGAAAGTCGCCTTGCAAAAATGTTTAAGATGGACAGCGCTCTATACTTTCCTACGGGGAGTATGGCAAACCAAGCAGCCATTAAGTTACACACACAGCCAGGGGAGCAACTTATAGCAGACCAGTATGCCCACGTTTATAATTATGAAGGAGGAGGAGTATCTTTTAATAGTGGTGTGTCGTGCAAACTTATTAATGGCAACAGGGGGATGATAACTGCATCTCAAGTAGAGGCAGCTATAAATCCGCCAGATTTTTATCATAGTCCGCTTACTACATTAGTTTGTCTAGAAAACACAACAAATAAAGGTGGAGGCGCTTGTTATGATCTAGAAGAGATAAAGAAAATTAAAGCGGTATGTAATAAACACGGCTTAGGTTTGCATCTAGATGGTGCAAGATTATGGAATGCTCTTGTAGCAAAAGGAGAGGAGCCATCTAGTTATGGAGAACTATTTGATACAATATCTGTGTGCCTTTCAAAAGGTCTTGGAGCACCTATGGGATCTGTATTGATAGGCAAGCAGCAATTTATGGATAAGGCGATGCGCGTACGTAAAGTTTTAGGCGGCGGTATGCGTCAAGTAGGTTATATGGCGGCTGCAGGACTATATGCGTTAGATAATCACGTAAATAGAATGGTAGAAGATCACCAGCGAGCGCAAGAGATAGCAACTTTATTAAAAAGTCAAACTTACGTTAAATCTGTTGAGCCTACAGAAACTAATATTGTCATATTTAACCTTAAAGAAACAATTAATGAGACTTCTTTTGTAAATTATCTTTTTGATAATGAGATAGCTATAAGTGATATGGGCCAGGGTAAATTAAGAATAGTTACTCATTATGATTATAATAAAATTGCTCACGCCCGTGTTCTAGACGTTTTAGGCAGATTTTGAGCGATTTATCAAAAGTAGAAAAATTACTAAAAATGCGTTAATACGTAAAGATTGAGTTTTTTTGTGTTGTTGGTCGATTTAAACGTGCATTTAATCCTTTTTAAACTTTCTTAAAAAAAAGTTAACGCCTTTATTAGGGAAAGCGGTTATTTTTGTACTTTTAAAATTGAATTCCAACACTTTAATCTTTTAACTATCAATTATTATGAAGAAAATTTTATTTTTATGTGCATTAGTAGGATTTGCATTTGCAAATGTTCAAGCACAAGATTTACCTACAAATCCAGAACCAGGTAAGTGTTACGTACGTTGTACAACTCCAGACATCTATGAGACTCAGAGTGTACAGATCCAAAAAACACCTGCTTACAAAGTACTTAAAGTAGTACCAGCTCAATACGATACAGTAACTGAGCGTGTAATGGTAAAAGAAGCTTCTAAGCGTCTTAGAATTATACCAGCTACTTACAAGACTGAAACAGTAACTTACGTAAAGAGTACTTCAGGTTCTTCTTTAAGAGTAGTTCCTGCTTCTTTCTCTAACGATACTGAGACTATCGAAGTTAAGTCTGCTTACGCGCAGTGGGAATTAGGTGCTCCAGCTCCTGATTGTGCTTCTTCTAACCCAGACGATTGTCGTTACTGGTGTTACAAAGGATACCCAGCTGAGTATACTACAGTATCTAAGCGTGTACTTGCTGCAGATGCAACTGTACAGTCTACTCCAGGAGGTTCTGCAAACGGAACTTACACTAAGAGAGTTGTTGATCAGCCTGCAAGCGTAGTAGAAGAAGAAATTCCTGCTGAATTTGCAACTATCACAAAAACTGTTCTTGTAAAAGACGCTACTACTACTGAAGAAGTAGTACCTGCAACTTTCGACACTGTTTCTAAAGAAGTTCTTAAGCAAAAAGGTGGTCTTACTACTTGGAGAGAAGTTGAGTGTGCTCTTGTTGAGTACCAAGCACTTCCAATCAACTGGAATACTAACTCTGCAACATTAACTCCTGCTGCTAAAAGCATCATCGACACACGTCTTATGCCATTATTAGCTCAAAACCCAGGTGTAAAATTAGAGATTGCTTCACATACTGATTCTAGAGGAGCTGCTTCTTCTAACCAAGATCTTTCTGAGCGTCGTGCACAGTCTGTAGCAAACTACCTTATTTCTAAAGGAGTAAACAACAGTCTTCTTGTAGCAAACGGATTTGGTGAGCGTAAGCTTAAAAACCGTTGTGCAGATGGTGTTTCTTGTACTGAGCGTCAGCACGCTGCTAACCGTCGTACTGAGTTCCGTCTTATCAACAACTAAGACTTACATTAGCACTAGCTAATCAGTTATAAAGTAAAGCGCCTTCACAATGAAGGCGCTTTTTTTTGCTTTATATTTAATAAGTGATTATAATAAAAAAGGCAACCACAGTATGTGGTTGCCTTTTTTAATGCATAATATATATTGTATTATTTAAACATATCCATTCCTGGTATATTAGGCATACCTTCCTTAGCAACCGCAGCCATTTCTGTGTCGTGTATACCTTGTGCCTTCTCTAATGCCTTATTAAGGGTTAATACAAGATAGTCTTCTAGTTGTTCTTTATCTTCAAGTAACGCTTCGTCAAGGCTAATCTCTTTTATACGGCCACTTGCTGTTACAGTTGTTTTAAGTAATTGGTCTGACGATGCTTCGTCTATTAAAACTGTTTTAAGTCTTTCTTTTGTTTCTTCAGCTTTTGCTTTGGCTTCTTGTAGTTTCCCCATTAAGCCCATCATATCTCCAAACATAAGTATTGTTTTTTATTATTTGTGAGTACAAAGTTATTAAAAGGATTGTTGACCTATTTCATACAGGCCAGAATTGTTATGCAGATGGGTTGTACTTTTGCATTTCTAAAAAATATAAAGCTCTTGATAAAAAATACCATACCACCTGTAGCCAAAAAAATACCGGTTCAACTAGAAAAGCATAATGATACCCGAGTAGACGATTATTTTTGGATGAAAAAAAGAGATAATCCAGAGGTGTTATCACATCTTAAAGAAGAAAATAGGTATTATGATGAGATGACGGCCCATACTAAAGCTTTTCAAGCTCAACTTTTTGAGGAGATGAAAGGTAGGATAAAAGAAGATGATGCCTCAGTACCTTATAAGCACAATGGATACTGGTATTATAGGCGTTTTGAAACAGGTAAGGATTACCCGCTATATTGTAGAAAAGAGGGGAGTTTAGATGCCCCAGAGATTATCGTTTTTGATAATAATGAGATGGCTTCTGGTCATTCTTATTTTAGTCAAGCTAGCTATTCCGTCTCAGAAGATAATACCATTGCAGCTTACGGTGTTGATACCGTAAGTAGACGCCAGTATACCATACGTTTTAAGAACCTCCTTACTGGAGAAATATTTAATACCGAAATTAAAAATACTACTGGTGGTGCTGTATGGGCAAATGATAATAAAACTGTCTATTACTCTAGAAAAGACGAAGAGACACTGCGTTCTAATCAAATATTTAAACACATATTAGGCACAGATCCTAGTGAAGATGTGCTTGTTTATCAAGAAGATGACGAGACATTTTATACATATGTCTTTAAGTCAAAGTCAAAAAAATATATTCTCATAGGTTCTGACAGTACGATGACTAGTGAGTTTAGATTTGCATCTGCAGCCCAAGGAACAACAGATTTTAAAGTTTTTCAAGAGCGCACACGAGGTCTTGAGTATGCAGTATCGCATTATGATGACGCATTTTATATACAGACTAATAAAGACAAGGCTACTAACTTTAAGGTAATGAGAACCCCAGAAAGCCAAACAGCGATGCAGTACTGGGAAGACCTTATACCTCATAGAGAAGACACGCTTATAGAAGATGTAGAGATTTTTAAGGAGTACTTAGTAATAAGTGAGCGCAGCAACGGGTTAAATAAGATAAGAATCAAAAGCTGGGATGATCAAGTAGACTACTACCTTCCTTTTGATAATGAGACCTATGATGCATACCCTACAACAAATATAGATTTTGATACTCATATTCTTAGATATGCTTACAATGCTCTAAATACGCCAGCCTCTGTTATTGATTTTAATATGAAGACCCAAGAAAAAACGGTTCTCAAAGAGCAAGAAATTCTTGGTGGTAATTTCTCAAAAGATAACTATAAGATGGAGCGCATCTGGGCACCAGCCCAAGATGGTGCAAAAATTCCAATCTCAATCGTTTATCATAAAGATACAGTGCTAGATGGAAACGCTCCGCTATTACAATATGCATACGGAAGCTATGGAAGTACGATAGATCCATCTTTTAGTAGTATACGTCTTTCTTTACTTGATAGAGGTTTTATTTATGCCATTGCCCATATACGAGGTGGAGAGTATCTAGGGCGTAAATGGTATGAAGATGGAAAACTCTTAAAGAAAAAAAACACTTTTACAGATTTTATAGATGTTTCAAAACATCTAATAGCACAAAATTATACATCTTCAAAACACTTATATGCCTACGGAGGGTCTGCCGGAGGTTTACTTATGGGTGCGGTAATAAATATGGAGCCAGAGCTCTATAACGGGGTCGTTGCTGCTGTTCCTTTTGTAGACGTAGTTACGACTATGCTTGATGATACTATACCACTTACAACGGGAGAGTATGATGAGTGGGGCAACCCTAATGATAAGGAGTATTATGAATATATGAAGAGTTACAGTCCTTATGATAACGCTTTCGCGAAAGCGTACCCTAATATATTAGTAACCACAGGTTATCACGATAGCCAGGTGCAATACTGGGAGCCTGCAAAATGGGTAGCAAAACTAAGGGAGAACAACACTTCTAATAACCAAATCATCTTTCAGTGCAATATGGATGCGGGGCACGGTGGAGCATCAGGGCGTTTTGAAGCCTTAAAAGAAGTGGCACAAGATTATGCATTCTTACTTGATTTAGAGGGGATTACTAAGTAGTAGACGGTGGTGTTGTTTATAACTGTGTGGAATAGAACCCATAAGAAATAACTTATTTTTAAAAATTATGGTATTTTTGCCCTGTTTTGAGCACAAGTTTTAACCAGAAACCGCTCAAGGCGCTAACCTAGATATATGAACAAGGACTTAAATGTTTATGATAATGCGTTACAACTTGTAGGTAACACACCACTCATAAAATTAAATAGTATTACGGCAGACTTTGATGGTGAATTTTTAGCCAAAGTTGAAGCTTTTAACCCAGGACACTCATCAAAAGATCGTATAGCACTTCACATTATAGAAGAAGCAGAGCGCACAGGAGTACTTAAACCTGGTGATACAATAATAGAGACTACCTCTGGTAATACAGGTTTTAGTATTGCTATGGTGAGTATCATAAAAGGATATGAGTGTATACTTGCAGTGAGCTCAAAATCTTCGCCAGATAAAATAGATGCTCTTAAAGCAATGGGAGCAAAGGTGTATGTATGCCCTGCAAACGTAAGTGCAGACGACTCAAGATCTTATTACAGTGTAGCAAAAAGACTGCACGAAGAAACTAAGGGTTCTGTATACATTAACCAGTATTTTAATGAGCTTAATATTGATGCTCATTACCTCTCTACAGGTCCAGAAGTGTGGAGTCAGACAGAAGGGAAGATTACTCACCTCATTGCTTGTAGTGGTACAGGGGGTACAATATCTGGTACTGCTAGATTCTTAAAAGAGCAAAACCCAGAGATAAAAGTGATAGGGATAGATGCTTATGGGTCTGTGATTCAAAAGTATCACCAGACTCGTGAGTTTGACGCTACAGAGATTTATCCATACAGAATAGAAGGTTTAGGTAAAAACTTAATACCTACAGCTACAGATTTTGACGCTATAGACGAGTTTGTAAAAGTAAGTGATGAAGAGGCAGCACATAGTGCTAGAGAGATTGCTACTAGAGAGGGGTTATTTGTAGGTTATACAAGTGGAGCCGCTATACAAGGTGTAAAGCAGCTTGCTGCACAAGGGGAGTTTACAAAAGATAGCAAAGTAGTTATCATATTTCCAGATCACGGAAGCCGCTATATGAGTAAGGTCTTCTCTGATAAATGGATGAGTGACCAAGGCTTTTTTGATAGTCAAAATGAAGAAGCTGTAGCTACTATAGAATACATAAAGTAATCTAAAATATTACGTATATTTAAACTCCTACCTCGTGTAGGAGTTTTTTGTTTTTGGCAATCATACTATTAGATTTTACTGTTAGGTAAAAATGTCAAAATTGTGTACTTTTGCACCTGTTTTCAAAACAAGCATATGAAAGATTTATTTGATAAAATTTACAAGGATAAGGGACCATTAGGTAAATGGGCATCAGTAGCAGAGGGATATTTTGTATTCCCTAAGTTAGAAGGGCCTATTTCAAACCGTATGAAGTTTCAAGGGAAAGAAGTGATCACGTGGAGTGTAAATGATTATTTAGGTCTTGCAAATCGTCCAGAAGTAAGAGCAGTAGACGCACAAGCAGCAGCAGATTATGGATCTGCTTACCCTATGGGTGCTCGTATGATGTCTGGTCACACAGAGCTACACGAGCAACTTCAAAATGAGTGTGCAGCCTTTGTACAAAAGGAAGCAGCTTACTTACTTAACTTTGGTTACCAGGGTATTATGTCTACTATAGACGCGCTGGTAGGTAAGGATGATATCATTGTTTATGATGTTGATACCCACGCTTGTATTATAGACGGTGTGAGATTGCATATGGGTAAACGTTTTACCTACAAGCACAACGATATGGCAAGTATCGAAAAGAATCTTGAGCGTGCTACAAAAATGGCAGAACAAACAGGCGGAGGAATCTTAGTGATTTCTGAAGGTGTGTTTGGTATGCGTGGAGAGCAAGGAAAACTGAAGGAAATAGTTGCTCTTAAGAAAAAATTTAACTTCCGTTTACTTGTTGACGATGCACACGGTTTTGGTACACTAGGTGCTACTGGTGCAGGAGCAGGTGAGGAGCAAGGTGTTCAAGATGATATAGATGTATACTTTGCAACATTTGCAAAATCTATGGCATCTACAGGAGCATTTATTGCTGGAGATCAAGAAATAATAGATTACTTAAAATATAACCTACGTTCACAAATGTTTGCAAAGTCACTGCAAATGCAACTTGTGGTAGGAGCACTTAAGAGATTAGATATGCTACGTTCTATGCCAGAACTTCGTGAGAAGTTATGGGAGAATGTAAATGCATTACAAGGTGGTCTTAAGGAAAGAGGTTTTGATATAGGTACAACACAATCTTGTGTAACACCAGTATATCTTAAAGGATCTGTGCCAGAAGCAATGGCACTTGTAAAAGACTTACGTGAGAACCACGGAGTGTTCTGCTCTATTGTAGTATACCCTGTAATTCCTAAAGGTCTTATACTTCTTAGAATGATCCCTACAGCATCACATACACTTAAAGACGTAGAAGAAACACTTAACGCTTTTGAGGCGATACGTGAGCGTCTTGATAATGGAACGTATAAAAGACTTTCGGCAAAGGTGGCAGAGGCTTTTGGAGCTTAAGTTTTAAACATTATAAAAATGAAAACCCGTTACTAGTTATAGTAACGGGTTTTTTTTTTTTTTTTCTTTCGCGAAAGCGTAAAAATATTATTCACTTTCATTTACCATTGATAGTTTGTTATCAAATTGCAGCGTTCTGATAGGGAATGGAATATTCACATCATTTGCATCAAACGCTTTCTTGATAGCTAGCATCCCTTTGTGCTTTGCTGTGAGCTTCTCTTTGCCATTTTGACAATCTACCCAGTAACGACATACAAAGTCTATAGAACTACCGCCAAAGGCTGTATAAAAGAACTCTACCTCTTCTTTTGAACCCTCTTGTGAGAAAACTTTATTTATGGTGTCTTTTGTGAGTTTTTCTACCATCTCTAGATCAGACTCGTAACCCACACCACATTCTATAGTAATACGTGCGCGGTCTGTGATCGAATAATTTTTTAAAGGATTATCTGTAATAGTCTTGTTAGGGATGATTACAATATTATTATCTGGCTCTCGTAGACTAAAGTTGTTTAATTTAATGTCTTCTACAAATCCTGTATAACCACTGGTCTCTACCCAGTCGCCTATGTTTACACGCTTTCTAAAAGAGAGTATTATCCCTGCGATACCATTTGCTAGCGCTCCTTGTAATGCGAGACCTATAACAAGTCCAGAGACACCAGCACCTGCTATAAGTGTGTTAAGTGTTTTATCAAGATTAAGAACGCCTAATGCTAGAAATAAGCCTACAAGCACAACGATTACAGCAAGAGCCCTACCTATAAGTTTTGTAATAGACTTTTGCGGTACATACTTCTTTACCACCTTTTGTGAATACTTATTTACTAGGCGTGATACAAAGTATGCGATTACAAGTACAAGTATAGCAACGGCTAGATTAGGTAAATTTCTTATAAATGCTTCTACCCATCCCCATAATTTGGTCGATAGGTTGTTTAATGATTCTGTTATTTTTTCCATTAGGGTTTCTTCTTTGGTTTAAAACCAAATTACCATCAAATGTTAAAATCCCTATCTCATTTAACCTTCATTAACTAGTGTTTATGGGTATTTCTAAAAAAAATTAAGAAAAATAGGAGTACGCTTTCGCGAAAGCTATCTCATAGCCTCTAGTTCTTCTTGCTCTGCAATGCGGGCAGAAATTCTCCCATCTGCTATGATTTCTTTAATGTCTTGAAACTCCTCTTTTGACATACTAGGGTTAGGAACATCTATATCTACGAGCGGGAAAGCGATGTTATAATACATCGCAAAATGATCTGACCCAAAACGTGGTAAACGCTTCATATGTGTAACGTGCAAGTCTTTTGAATAAAAAAGATGATCAAGCGGAAATCTAAGCAACCAGTAGTTTGCGTGGAAGGATGGATACAATCCTCTTCCTACACGCGGGTCAAGATATCCTGTCATTTTACTAAAAAGGCGTGAGGTTTTAGACCACACCACATCATTAAGATCACCGCATACTACAGTAGCGTCTTGTGACTCTCTACATTTTTTACCCACAAGCATAAGCTCTGCATCACGTTCTTTTGAGGTTTCATTTTCTGTAGGACTAGGTGGTGCTGGGTGTATGGAAATAAGGTTAAATTGCTGGTTTGCGTAGTTTATCTCACAGTGTATAGAGGGTATGTCTTTTTCTACAAGGTAATGGATATCTGCACTAGTAAACGGAATCTTAGAGTACATATGCATCCCATAAAAATTGTCTAGCGTAGCCTTAACCGTATGCTCGTACTCTGGAAATGCCGCAGAGATGGCATCATCCCACTTCTGGTCAGACTCCATTGTAATAAATATGTGTGGCTTGCTTTCTCTTATGAGTTTTATAAAAGCGTCATAATCTGTATTAGTTTGTAATACGTTTGCAGTAACCAGCGTGAGTTGCTCTTTGTGAAATTGCTGCTGGGGCTTGCGGCGGTGATAAAAAGGAGTGTAGGGTCTTATAAGAACGACCTGGTATAACAGTACAGCTGTAATGGCAGTAATAGCAATTATTTGCGCGACATTAAATTGCTTCCAGAATATAAAAGCAAGGGCAATGAGTATAACTTGTATAACAGCCGTTTGTAATCGCACAAAATCAAAAAACCTAACAGTCCAGTGAGATATAGGCAATAGCGGTAGCAGTGGTGCTACAATAAACAAACAGATAAGCCCTATTAACATAATAGTAAATGTAATAAGGCTTATTGATATTTATACTTTATTTTACAATTCTTTGTGACAAGGGCTTCTAGCTCTCACCCAAAAGCTCTTTCATTTTTGCGCCTAGGGCAGATCCTCTTAGGTCTTTTGCGATAATAACTCCATTCTCATCAAGTAAAAATGTAGCTGGTATTGCACGCACACCATAGCTTCTAGGTATTGGGTCTTGCCAGTAGTTTAAGTTTGAGACGTGGTACCAGTCCATTTTATCATCTTTAATAGCTTTTTTCCATCTAGCTTCTTGCCCTGGTCTATCTAGAGATACACTTATAATATTAAGTCCTTTATCGTGATACTGGTTGTATACATTTACTACGTTAGGATTTTCCATACGGCAAGGTCTACACCAAGATGCCCAAAAATCTATGATAGTATATTTTCCTAAAGCATCAGATAGGGCGAGTTCTTTACCTTCTGGAGTCTTTGCGCTAAACTCTGGAGCCTTATTACCTACGCTCGCAAGGGCACTAGCAATACGTTGTGATTTGAGCTGAGCGATATAATTTTCTACACTTTCTCCTATAGGAGAATCTTGTATGTCTTTTGATAAGCTCTGGAAATAAGCATCAGACTCTTCTACCTTAAGAACTTTTGCATTAATAAGGTCAGATAGCGCTATGATTGACACCATCTTGTCTGTATTATTCTCTACTACTGCTTTTTTATCAACAATAAATTGCTCATCTATATCTGAAATTTTTTCACGCATAAGAGTGACCATTACGCCATCTGTCTCACGTTGCGCTTTTTGCATTTCTTTAATGTATTGTTGTTTTTTTACAGCTGTCTGTCTAGCGCTATTTCTGTAAGAATTAAATAATTCATTTTCTAAACTTCCTGTCACAATTGATGCTCCTAGACTATCTTTGTACAATTCTACAGTAAGAGGTTTTGTATCCTTTACAAGTAAGAGTTGGTTATTAGGTTTACCTTGGCTTAAGATTAAGATACCTGTGCCCTCAGTAATTGGTTTTTGAAATGTAAAAGTTTCGGCATTTACTTGGGCAGTGTCTAGAGCTATACGCTTGTTGTTAGACCCCAGTTCTTCTAAGTAAAGCTCTGTGCCATCTGGCATACCAGCAGCGGTTCCTTGTATTGGAGAAATATCATTATTCCCACAAGAATAAAGTAATAAAAGTACGGCTATCGCTACTAATTGTTTCATAAATGATTATTTTAAGTAACAAAAATAAGAATAGTGCGTATAATAAAGAAAGAAAGAGGGCTATAGAAGCCAGAAGTTATGAAAATGAGTATGCAATTTAAAAATCAAGATTTTCCGTTGGACCTACGTTTTAGCGTGGAGAAGCTTATGGCGCACTATACGCAAGAAGCAGCAACAGATCATCTACAGGCTCAAAATAGAATTAAAGAGCTTACTCAAATAACACAAAAATTTCCTGAGCTTGTCACAGGTATAAGCGATCTAGACAACTTATCACAATATCAAGAGCAGATCGATAATTTACTCTTAGATCTCTTTCCTGCAGTATTACAAAGCAATGAGATAAAGATAGTCTCAATGCCTTTTCAAGAAACGGTATTACAGTCTACAAAGCGATATAAATCTATAATAGCTAGCGGAGGTGAAGAGTATACTCCAGAGATAACAAACTTTGATGATAACCATTATTACATAATGGGGTGTAGCATTATTTTAATGCAGTATTACGGTTATAAGATTGATTTTAGAAGGCCATTTTATTACGAGATACCAGATGCAAGTGGTATGACACGTTCATATAGAATGCTATATAACGGAGACTTTGTAGGTATAGAAAAAAAGCCAGAAACTCCAGAAATCACAGAAGAGGATGTTGCCGTGTTACTAGATAACTTTGATAACATAGAGGTGTGGAAAGAAAAATTTCCCTCTCAAGGTTATATTTTTAAAGGCTTTGTAATTGCAAACCTATATGATGCTACGGTAGATGTATCCATATCAAATCTCAAATCTGGTCTATTACAGTATGATCAAGATGATACAAACTTTACAGAAGATTTTCATAAAATCTTTCAGGCTATATTCAATTTACCAGAAATCCAAATAGGTTTTTCTAACTATAATGAGCAAGAAAGTAAATTTGAACTGGTACCACTTAAAAAAATAAACAGTTACATCCTTTATGGTGAGACTGAGGCGACTTGTACATCTGCCCTTTGTGCAGGATCATATGATGCCGTCTTTAAAACAGGTAAATATTTTGCAGTATCAGATATAAAACGCAATCACGAGCGTTTTCCAGATATCAAGATGTATGAAAACTTTAAAGATCAAGGTATAGGCAGTGTGATACTGGCTCCAGTAAGATATAAAGGTAATTTGTTAGGCATATTTGAATTAGCTTCTCCTAATGTAGGTGAGCTTAACACTATTAATGCAAATAAGCTAGAAGATGTAATGCCTTACATAGTAGAGGCGGTAGTAAGAAATAAAGAGCAGCAAGAAAATGAGATAGAACTCGTTATTCAAAATGAGTGTACATCAATACATCAGAGTGTCTACTGGAAGTTTGAGCAAGAGGCAAAACGCTTCTTAAAGCTGCAAGCTCAAGGAGATGCAAATGTTCAGTTTAGAGATGTGGTCTTTAAAGATGTATACCCATTATTTGGTCAGATTGACATAAAAGGCTCGTCAGAGTCACGCAATAAAGCAACCCAAAAGGATATCTTATTACAGCTAGATAAAGCTATAGAAATTCTAAAAGAAGCACGTAGTATAGAACCTTTACCTATCTATGAGCAATTAGAATACAACCTCAATGAGTTTTTAGTAGAAACTAAAGAGCAACTCGAGGTAGATAGTGAGCGTAAGATTCTTAATTTCTTAAAAGAAAACATACGCCCATTATTTAGCCACTTATTAAAACGTAGTGATAAACTCAAATCACTTATTACCTCTTACAGAAGTCAGATAGAAGATAATCTAGGTCTTGTATACCGCCACCGTAAAGAGTATGACGAGTCTGTTATGTTACTCAACAAGCGTATGGCTGCCGTACTAGAAAAGAAACAAAAAACAGCTCAAAAAATGTATCCACACTTTTTTGAATTGTTTAAAACAGACGGAGTAGAGCACAATATGTATCTAGGAGAAGCTATAACAAAAGACGATAGCTTCAATAAAATTTATCTCTATAATTTACGATTGTGGCAATTACAAGTAATGTGTGAGATGGAAAATGAACATTTCTCGCTTTCGCGAAAAATGGATCACCCACTAGAAGTTGCTTCTATGATATTAGTTTTTAATACCTCCCTATCTGTGCGTTATAGAATGGACGAAAAACGTTTTGACGTAGACGGTACTTACAACGCGCGATATGAAGTCGTAAAAAAACGTGTAGATAAAGCTTATATAAAAGGCACTCAAGAACGTATTACACAAGCTGGTAAAATTACCATCGTGTACTCGCAATATGAAGACGAACAAGAATACCTACGTTATATAAAATTTTTGCAAACCAAAAATTACTTAGGATCTGAGATAGAAATACTCCAGTTAGAAGATTTACAAGCGGTAACTGGCCTGAAGGCACTACGTGTTAACGTACTTTACGCTCAGAAAAAAGGTAAAGCAAAAAAGAGCTTCTATACCTATGAAGATCTTATGGAAGAGATAAAGGCATAGAAAGTAAAAATTAGGCTTTATTTATATAAAGCCTAATGTCATATTTGTAAGATCACCTACACCTTCTACCACAGTTGCAGCTTTATCTCTATAGATAAAGAATACTGCAAACGTGATTACAGATATGATAATACCTATCATAAACACATTATAGGTCATACGTAGCAACTTATATTTTCTATCCAGTACAACTCCTAAAAAGTATAAATCCTTTGTAAGTGCAGAGTAGATGTACTCCTTGTCTTGTAGCATCTCTCCTATAGCCCACTCATAATCTTCAAGTTTCATTTTATGAAAATTCCCAAAGAAGAGTAAGTTTACCTTTTTCTGGCGTACATCTTCCTTGTCAAATTCACCACGAGTAACGTTAGGTCTAGTAGCTATAATAGACATTACCATAGAGATCATTGAAAAAAGTACAAATACCGCTGTAGGATATATTAAGTGAGCATTACTTTCATTCTCAAGTTTTGGGATAAGATTTGCAAGGGCAAGAGAGATCACAATAGCATTTACAGAGAGTAGAATGTTTGCCTTGGTATCTGCAATATCACTTAACTTAATGTGATTGCGTAAAGCAATGCGATACATAGACTGGATACCCTTTTCTGGACTAGCGTCCTTGAGTTCCATTTTTATTTTTTCTTTCTTTCTTGCTTTTTTTGCTTTTTTACGTGCCTTTGTTAGATCATTAAGATTATTATCTTTTTTAGGTTTCCAGTTTTCTTGGGCATAGGTGGTGTAATACTTATGTTTTATTGTAAACATCTCTATGTTTGCCTTAGTCCACTCTTCTGGAGTGTACTCCTTAATGTTTTTTATTTTAAGTTCTTGGCGCAAGTATTCACTCGCTTCTGGAAAATAATCCTTGGCAAAATGTGATGCATCTGCATCTCTAAGCACCTTCTCTAGGTAGGTTTCTGGCTCTACTCGCATATCTGTTGCGAGAATAACTTTTTTAACTTCAGAGATAATATGATCATTCACACCTTGATCTTTTAAGAAGGCCTCAGCCATCGCTGCACTACGTGCTTCGTGCTCTTCTGTACCGTCTACATACCCTATATCGTGAAGTAGTGCACCTAGTTGAAGAATGAGTTTTTCTTCATCTTTAAGGTTTTCTTCACTATTATCTATAATTTCTTGGGTACTTTTAAGGACTCTTTTAGTATGTACATAATTATGATATATACACGTCTTAGGTAATTCGTTATCAAAAAGTTGAGAGATATAGTTATCCGTTTTTTCGAGTAATTCGGTCATAGTAATTGCAAGCGATTAGACTTCTAAAGTACATTAAAAATAGCCATATGAACAAATATTACGTTTTTCTTAACTTCTTACTAGCCCTCTTCTTAAGTGGTTGTGCGACGTATGCCCCTAAGTATGCAAATGAACTAACTGAGCCTCAAAATTTTGACAGTAGTACGCTTTCGCGAAAGCGTATACATAAAACCTTTTACCTTATAGGTGATGCAGGGGGTGATAGTGATGGAGGTAGCACATATGCGCTTGATGCATTTAAAAAAGTAATAGATACTGCAGATACTAAAGATGATT
The DNA here is from genome assembly GCA_020628615.1 of Dokdonia sp. Taxonomy (GTDB): domain Bacteria; phylum Bacteroidota; class Bacteroidia; order Flavobacteriales; family Flavobacteriaceae; genus Dokdonia. Next base: position 11,821 of record JAHDEV010000005.1, on the reverse strand, counting down.
ATGCAGTCTTTCTGGGAGATAATATTTATGATGCTGGCTTGCCTAAAAAAGATCATCCAGAACGTGCAGAAGCAGAGCGTAGGCTAGATATACAAGTCGCTGCTGTAGAAAATTTTAAGGGAAAAACCCTTTTTATACCTGGTAATCACGACTGGTATGCCGGTGGTGTAGAAGGTGTAAAACGCCAAGAAAAGTATATAGAGAAGGCGCTAGATGATAAAGAATCTTTTCAGCCAGAAAATGGATGCCCTATCGAGATGAAAGAGGTAAGTGAAGATGTGGAGTTAATGATTATAGACACGCAATGGTATCTAGAAGACTGGGATGAAAACCCAACCATAAATGATGATTGTAACATACGTACCCGTGAGGGGCTATTTTTAGAAATAGAAAATGAATTTAAAAAGAATAATGAGAAAACGATAGTTGTTGTAATGCATCACCCTATGTATACAAATGGGGTACACGGCGGTAAATATAGTTTTGATAAGCAATTATATCCTACCCAAAGTAAGTTTCCGCTTCCGGTGCTTGCTTCTCTTGTGGCACAAATTAGATCACAAGGTGGTGTTTCTATACAAGATAGATACAATAAACGCTACAATGAACTTATGAAACGCATCGCGGTACTTGCTACAGATACAGATAAAGTAATTTTTGCATCTGGTCACGAGCACAGTATACAATATATAGAAAAGGACGGTATCAAGCAGATCGTGAGCGGAGCAGGAGCAAAAAACTCTGCAGCAGCGCTGGGAGAAGACGGGCTTTTCTCTTACGGAGGTCAAGGCTTTGCTATATTAGATATTTATGAAGACGAGTCTTCGGCAGTGCGATTTTATGCAGCAAACCAAGGAGAGCCAGAATTATTATTTACCTCACAAGTACACCCACCTCGCGAGCCGGTTAATCTAGACTCGCTACCAGAGGTTTATCCAGAGACGGTAATGGCAACGGTATATGAACAAAATGATACAGACGTCTCAGATGTACATACGTCACTCTGGGGAGATCATTATAGAGAAGTTTATGGTACACCTGTTACAGCTCCTGTTGCAACGCTAGACACGCTTATGGGAGGTTTTACCGTAGATAGAAAGGGCGGTGGGCACCAGACACGCTCTTTACGACTTAAGGATAAAGATGGTCGTGCCTATAACTTGAGAGCTGTGCGTAAGAGTGCCGTGCAGTTCTTACAGAGCGTGGCATTTAAAGATAATTTTATTCAAGAAGATTTTAGAGACACCTTTACAGAAGACTTAATTCTTGATTTTTATACCTCTGCACACCCATATGCGTCACTTGCAGTGGCACAACTCTCTGATGCGGTGGGAGTATACCATACCAATCCGCGTTTAATTTATGTGCCTAAGCACAAAGCCCTTGGTAAATATAACGCAGACTATGGAGATGAACTATATCTCATAGAAGAACGACCAGACGAAGACTTTACAGATGTGGCATCTTTTGGAAACCCAGACAGTATAGATAGTACAGATGATGTGTATGAAAATTTAAGAGATGATGAGGAGTACCAAATAGATGAAGCAGCTTACCTGAGGGCTCGTATTTTTGATATGCTTATAGGTGATTGGGATCGTCACGCAGACCAGTGGAGGTGGGCTCGATTTGATTCAAAAGGAACAAAACTTTATAGACCTATACCTCGTGATAGAGATCAAGTGTTTTCAAAATTTGATGGAGCAATTTTAGGTCTTCTTAAAACACTTATACCAGCGGTAAAACAGTTTCAAAACTATGATGGAGATTTAGAAAACGTAAAGTGGATTAATGAAGCGGGTATAAAAATGGATCGCGCATTGCTCAAAAATGCCGTAAAAGAAGACTGGTTACGTGAGGCCACATATCTACAAGAAAATCTAACAGATCAAGAGATAGATGAGGCCTTTAATGCATTGCCTCTAGAGGTGCAAAACCTCGGAGTTGATGAAATTAAAAAGAGCCTGCGAGAAAGAAGGTCTAACATTGTAGATATAGCAGAAACTTACTATGACTATATCTCTACACTCGTAATACTTACGGGAACAGATAAAGATGATCACTTTGAGATTACAAGAGGTGATGAGAGTACTAGAGTACAAATCTCTAGAATAAAAGATGGAGAGGTTAAAAAACCTTTTGTAGATAGAACGATCTCATCTCAAGAAACCAGCGAAATATGGATTTACGGTCTCGATGATGATGATGTCTTTAAAGTAACAGGTGGAGGTAAGCGACCTATTAAAATGAAAATTGTAGGTGGTCAAAATAACGACATTTATGAAATAAAAGACGGTCGTAGACTTAAAGTGTATGAGCATAAAACAAAGCCAAATACTGTAAAAGAAAAGAGCGGAGCAAATGTAAAGTATTCAAATATCTATAACTTTAATACATACGACCCACTCAAGAAAAAAAGTACAGCAAATAGTACATTACCAGCCATAGGCTTTAATCCAGATGATGGGCTTCTCATAGGCGTGACTAATGTGTTTTCTACCTACGGGTTTAAAAATGACCCTTTTAGTAGTAGGCACACCCTTAATGCGACTTATGCATTTGCTACAGAGTCACTTAATTTAAAATATGAAGGCGACTTTGCAAATGCTTTCGGACAGTGGAATCTCGTAGTAGGAGGTAAGTTTACAAACGAGGCATTCTCTCGTAACTTCTTTGGTTTTGGAAATGAAACAGTAAATAATGACGACGATTTAGGACTCGACTTTAACCGTGTACGTAATGGCGAGATTGGTGCACACATAGGTGTAGAGAGTGATAATACCTTTGGTAGTAAACTACGTTTTGTAGCAAACTTTGAGCGTATAGAAATAGAGCAAACAGGAGGACGTATTATAGATGATGCTACACTATTTACTCCAGAAACAGATAACTTTTTTGGAGGGCAATCTTTTATAGGTGTAGAAGGTTCATACAGTTATGTAAGTGCAGATAATCAAGCAAACCCAACTAGAGGTATGGAGTTTGAAACAGTGATAGGTGCAAAGCGCAATTTGAGCTCTGGAGATAGAATGTATGCATACATTAACCCAAAAATAGGCTTTTATAATGCGCTTTCGCGAAATAGGAAATTAGTCTTAAAAACACTCGTACAATCACAAATAAGAATAGGTGACGACTTTGAATTTTATCAAGCAGCCTCCCTAGGAGCAAGAACAGGGTTGAGAGGTTATCGTTTTAATAGATTTACCGGGGAGTCATCACTAGCAGCTTCTGGAGATATAAGATATAGTTTTGATCGTTTTAGTACAGGTCTTATCCCGATACAGCTGGGAGTTTTTGGAGGAGGCGATGTAGGTCGTGTGTGGTTTGATGGTGAAGACAGTAAGAAATGGCATAACGACTTTGGAGGTGGTTTCTGGATAAATATGGTAGAAACCGTATCTGGACAAATAGGAGCCTTTGC
>JAHDEV010000005.1:0-8297 GCA_020628615.1 Dokdonia sp. | reverse complement strand
AACCCAAAACCTAGTCTGCCTCCTTCTGGACCGTAAAAATAATGTACATCTGTTTTAAGCACTGCAGCGGTAGTAAATTGTAATCCGCCGCCATAGCTGTAATGTAATGTGCTATCTTCATTTTCACTTGTCCAGACGCGTCCCGTATCATAACCTACATATCCTTGCGCACGCACAGGAAATAAAAAGGTACGTATGGGTTTAAATTTAAAACCTACATCTACAGATCCTGCAAGTGATTGCTCACCTCTAAAACGACCTTGTCTATAAGATCTTAATCCATTATTTGCACCTAGCGTTGCAAGTCTATAAAATGGAATATCATTACCAAATTTTAACTCACTAGCAATACTTGTTTTTAAAACTATATTGCGTGATCTATCTATTGCATTCCAGAATGTAATACTAGGATCTATTGCTCCCACATATTGCGATGTGGTAAGCTCATCTGCTACACTACCACGTATTGTAAAATGCATTCCTCTTGTGGTAAAAGCTTCATCATCTCTACTTTCATACTCATATTTCCCAGTGAGGGAGAGATACGCTGTACTTGCTAGTGCAGGAGTTGTAATATTTACACCTCTCAGATTTGTGTTTTCATAAGTAAGATCAAATGTTGTAGAAGAGCCATATTCACCAGTATAATATAGACCTATCCCACCTTGTATATATTGCGTGTAAAGTCTATTATCATCAAAGCTATTTGCATTATTCAAACTACTGTTTCCTAGTCCAAAAAAGTTCTCAGTATAATTTGCAGAAGTCACACGCCCAAAAGCTTTAAAATTCCAGTCGTGAAAGAGGTGAGCCTTATGCCACTCTAGTGTAGCATCTACCGCTTGCGTGAGCGATATGTAACGTGCATCGAGCTCAATCTTTGTTGTAAAAGGATGCCTCTCATAACCCAACGTAGATTTTCCAAAAACAAGTCGCGGTGAGAAGCCCTCATCTGGATTGTAATTTGCCTCAAGGCCAAAAGTGCCGCCGCTATCTGGTCTACGCTCGCTATCATAAATATGATTCTCGTAAATATCATCTATATGGCGAGTTGCCTTCCCTTTATTTGTAATTGTATTTTTATAAGACTTTTGATCATAAATGGTAACATTCTTTCCACCATTTACAGTAAACGTGTCATTCTCCAGACCTCCTATAAGAGCCACTTTAATCGGGCTCTTATTTAAGCCATTTACTTCAAATATATCTTTATCATCAAGCCCATAAATCCATATGTTTTCTGTCACGTCTTTATCCAGTGTTCGGTCAAAGAGTAGTGTGCCTTTCTCACCATCTTTAATGCGATAAGCCATCACTCGTACATTTCCATTTGCCAGATTTTCAATGACAAAGTGATCATCTTTATCAGTTCCTTTAAGACTTACAAACTTGTTTAAATGAGTGTAATAACGCTGTACGATATCGGGAAGATTACGCTTTCGCGAAAGCAAACTCTCCTGTATCTCCACCCACGTAGCATCTTGGATTTCTATTGGAGCCGCTTTAAAGGCACTTTGCACAACCTCTTCTGTAATGCGCTCTTGAATATAAGTTACCTCCTCTAGCCAAAGCGATAGCTCTGCTCGCTGTAATATGGCTCTGTCTAGGTTTACGGCACTCTCACTAAATTGCTCAATAAACGGAATGTCTGGACCATAGTTGCCAAACTGTCGCATACCGCTCATTATTTTTTGTGCTTTTTCTAAAAAGGCTCCGTCAAATTTTGCAAACACCTGATCTCTATCTCTGGGTACAGCAAGATATTTTATGACACCATCTGCCTCATCTACCTTATCTTGTGCCCAGCGCCACTGGTCTTCGTGTCTATCCCAGTCACCTATAAGCATATCAAATATGCGCGCTCGTATGTACATACGCTCATTAAGCTGGTTAGACTCATCTTCGCGTAGTTCTTTAAATAAATCTGGTGTGCTTTCTACCTCATTGCTGAACTCAAACATATGTGACTTATTAAAGTCACCACTAGGTTTTTCTACAATCATATAAAGCACATTACCGTGGTCCTTATTAAAATTGCCTAGTGCTTTTTGCTTGGGTATATAATAGAGTTTTGGATGTGTGTGGGGGACATCTATAGCACCAGCAAGTCTTGGTATTGCAAATGCGCCATAAGGATGCGCGGCTGTATAAAAGTCTTCAATTACAGTTGCGGGCACGGTATCTTCAAAATAATTTTCGGCATCAAGATCATTATACCCCGCCGATTTTAAAAAGGCAAGCGGATCTTTTGCAATAGCTCTCATATTATACTCACGCCCTTCTTTGTCCTCAAGGCGTAGACCATTAGTTTGATTTCCACCACCAGCACGTTGCACCGTAAGACCTCCATATAAAGTATCGAGCAGGGCAACGGGAGCCTTGACAGGCACTCCGTACACATATCTATAATGCTTTCCCCAGAATTTCTCATACTTAGCACTTTTTATAACGCTTTCTTGGGGGTAAATAGATGCCACCATCGTTTTTGGAAAACGAGTAGGAAGGCTGTCTATGTTATAATCCTTAGGTTCTTGAAAAGCTGTTTTTGAGTATAGTTCCGTCAGTTCCCCATCTTGTAATCCATAAAAATGAACAGAAGATGCGCCTCCCTCATACAGTCTCACCTCAGAAAAACCAGGTTTTGTAGACGTAAAAAGTCCTTTTTTACTCAATCTTGCAGGCTTTACAGAACTTCCCGTACCGGCAATGACTTGCTTTATTTCTCCCTGGTCTATGTATTGCATAGATCGCTCGTGTGAAGAGAGTATAATGACCCTAGGTGCGTCAAAACTAGCGAGCTCTATATGAGACATAAGCTCGTTCATAAGTGGGTTATATCTGTCTTGCTTAGAAAGTCCTCCTTGTGATCGTAAGAAAGCCCAAAATGTCCCTACTCCTGGAATAAAGAGATTTTCGGCAGTAGGGCGGTAAGTCACCTCTGCGGGTATCTCTCCTCCATATACACCATTTGTATAGAGCGGGTGGTGCATCCCTATAATTATTGTTTTGTGACGAGCCTTACGTATCTCACTACTTAGTAGAGTAGTAAACTGCTCACGAGTTTTGAGCTCGCACTTGTCGTTCATCTCTTTTACTTTACTCCAGTCTTCTATATACCACTGTGAGTTTATGAGAATGAGCTCAACTTCGTCATTAATTTCTATAGTTTCTAGTGGGCAACCATTTTTTGGTATAAAATGATCTTCTTCGCTATAAAAGTCTTCTATGGCATCTTCTATTTCTTCCATTCCCTTAAGACCAGTCTCGTTCCACTCAAGTTCTCCTGGTAAAAAGAGTGCGGTGCCCTTAAAGTTTTTTGTGATCTCAAGTTGTTGTAAAAGTTGTTTTTTACTGTGACTATCTTTTAGGTCATTGCGATGTAGGTTATCGCCCGTAAATAAAAAGTAATCTTCCTTTTTACTATGTTTTATCAGGTAATTACCTACACTATTTAATAATGACTTATTTGCACCGCGCGCATAGGCACCTGCGTTGCCTAGCTGGAAGAAACTCACATAATTTTCATTAGTATTATTAGTGAGTTTGTGATTTGTATCTCTGTATAAATCGTGATGAACAGCACAAGAATCAAACAAGGATATCACTGCTAGAGATAGCAATGTGTAAAAAAAATAATTAGGGAATAGTAGTCTTTTGTTCACTTTGAAATTTTATTCAATCTACATATCATTTTTCACAAATAATCTTACAGAAAGTCTAATTAGTGTTAAATAAAAAAAGCCTATCCCATAATGGAAATAGGCCACTCAAAAAATAACACACAAACTTTATGTTATATACGTATGTAATTTTTGTTAAGGTTAGTATCTGCTATCATATCACGCGTAAAGCTTAAGTGTCCCTTAGTGGTGATAATTCTAAAGCGATAGTCTTTCATCTTTGTGAGTGTGTCTAGCAATAGCCACTTAGTTTTGAGTAGCTGAGGTTTTGTAGATTTTAAACTCACCTCAAAAAAGTATTTTATGCTACGTTTTTCGGCTACAATATCTGGTATGATGGTGTTTCCTGTTTCTTGCCTTGTAAAGGATGTAGGCGTCTCATAGCCTGCTACATCTGCTTTGATATTTTCAAAACCTTTGTTTTCAAGATAGGTGATGGTCGTGTTTAAAAATGTGCTGTTCTTGTCGTCTTCTTTGTCTAAATGTATCATATTCTGTAAGATACGGTTAGGGCATCCTACTTTGTACTAATAAAGGGTTAAAAGAAAATGTCACAATGTTAAAACCTAAAGGGTGTAGGGGTGCGCTTTCGCGAAAGCGTAATTATCCCGAAATGCTTTTATCTCACAATGAGTTTACGTGTTGTGGTCGTTGTGCGCGTCATCACTTTTACAATATATACACCGCTAGGTAGGTTATGAATTATCGGACTACCACTCTGAAAGTTATTTTTATAAACCTCACGACCCAGAGTATCATATACAAATACTTCACCGGTTTCTTGAGGGGTAGTTATAGTAATTGCACCCGAAGATGGGTTAGGATATATAGTTATATCACTAAGCTCATTATCTTCAAGCCCCAGCGGATTTGTCCACTGCTCACCTACGTTTGTACCCCAGATATACTCTACAAGGTCTGGCATATCTATAAATGGATTACGGTTAAACTGCCAGTTGTAAATAACGTTATTACGATTCATCTCATAATCATCTGGTGGGTCGTTGCGGTGCCAGTCTAGTAAAATATCTAGGTCACCTAGTGTTCCCACAGTCGTATTTGCAGGATTGCCAGATACGACGTCAAGCCCATTATAGCGTATGGTTAAGAAAAAGATACTGCGCGCTATATCACCATAAAAACTACCTTGATTACCTGTAGGGCCACTATACTCGCCGTAGTCTTGGTTACCGCGAGAGCTATTTTCTGGTCCATCTGCTGCACGCAGTGCGTGGGCATCACTGTTTGCGTGGCGTAGTGAGTCTGCCTTTGTGGTTGTAAAAATGTCTATGCCATCTGCTATTTGATCGTACTCTATGTCATTAAAACCTCCACGCGATCGTGGGTAGGTATGCTCTCTGTTCCATAAGCCTTCATTACTACCTCCAGTAGTCTGAAAATCTAGCTTAGGTCGTTGCTGCTCTGTATAAACTAGCCATACTTGATTACTGTTAAGCGGGCTTTGGTCTGCCTCTTTTAAGATATCTATAATATCTGCATAAGTCTGCGCACGTACCGTAGAAGGATCTGCTATGATATCTTGTAAGGCTTGTACCAGCGCATCACCTGCAAGTGTGTCTATGGAGTCGTAGTAGCCATCTGGTTGTGTACTTTCTACTTGGTCATAAGTAGGAGCGAGGGGAGTACCGTATGATGCAGTTGTAAAGTCATTGTCTATAATACGAATGATAGCATTATCATTTGCTCTTTTAAACCCATCTGGCATCTCGCCAAAGGTGATTTTTAGCTCCTCATCACCCTCGTCGTCTTGATCGTCTATAATGGTAATGGTAGTTTGTGCTGTAGAAGCTCCTGCTGCAATGGTAACACTTGTGTCACCAGTAAAATCTGCCGAGTTAAAGCCTGCATTGTCAAGAGTAAATGTAAATTCGGTAGTGCTGGTGACAGCTGTAGTCGTGGTGAAGTTTATTGTAATCTCTTCACCTTCGTTATAAGCTGTTTGAGAGGTGCTAGCACCTATAAAATTAAACACCACTCCAGATCCATCATTAAGTTGTCCAGGGGTAGGTGTTGTGACGTCATATCCTCCCGTATTATTAAGTTGGATAGAGTTACTAGATGATGCGCCGTTACCACCTTCGTTTATTTGTGTACTTTCTCCTAGTAGGTTGAGGAGGTTTGCATCATCACTATCGTTTGTGTCATAGACAAGTGCATCTACAAGATTTGCTGTGGTAGCAAGTGTACCTTCTGGAAAGTCTTGTTCATCTCCTTGATATATTGCAACGGCATCTGCACCGTTTTGTATCGTATTATCAAAAAGAATAAAATCTGGCACAGGCACCACATTATTACTACCTATAAGTACAATACCATTTACATCTGCTACAAGGCCATCTAGGTCAAGTGCAAAGTAGCTACTATCACCGCCACTACTAGATCCATTAAATAAAACAAGCACATAGCCGTCTAGAGAAGCTTCTGGAGTGGTAAGGAGTTCTATAAACTCTTGGTCATCTGTACTAGGTGTATCTGCATCAAGTTCATTTATAGTGACCTGCGCTATTAAAGGATTGCAGCAAATAGAAATAAATAAAGCAAGGAGGTAAAAATGTTTCATACAAGAGATATTGTAGCTACAAAATTATTACTTAAGTATGCTTGGGGTGTTAAGTGAGCGTTAAGTCCCTTGAGAGCAAATTGTTAAAACAATTAGTTTACACCCATATTGAGTAAGTTCTGCTCTTTGAGTTGACTTTTTGCACTTTTTATTTCAGAGTCTGTTGGTTCTTGGGGAAGTTGTAAACTTGCTCCTTCTGGTTCAAAGGTAAGCTCTGTATATACCGGAAAATGGTCAGATTTTATATGATCAGTGCGCTCTAGTTTTTTTACTCTAAACTCTTGAGAGGTAAAAAGGTGATCAAGAGGCCATCTCATCAATATATTTTTTGCATTAAAGGTGTTGTAAAATCCACGGCCTATGCGGGGGTCGTGCAGTTTACTCACTTTTCTAAAGAGCGAAGTCGTTCTTGACCAAGCTACATCATTAAAGTCACCCATCACAATTACAGGCAGTGTTCTTTTATTAACTGTAAATGCCGTTTTCATCATCTCTGTATCTCTGTCAGAACTCATAGGGTTGTGTTGAGGCATAGGGGGCGTAGGGTGTATGGCATAAAGTTGTATCTGGTCATTGCTCTCTAGAGTAACTATAGCTTCCATAGAAGGTACTTCCTTATCTACAAGGTGTCTTATTTTTTTTCGCGTAAGCGGTAGTTTTGAATATAGTAGCATCCCATATGTATTACCACGTGGCTCAAGTAAATGGTAAGAGTATGTAGATGCGAGACTATTGTGTACTGCCTTTTTCCAGACTGTATCTGTTTCCATAAGTAATACAATGTCTGGATCATAATCTGCTACTTGAGATAGTAGAAGGTCATAATGTGTGTTTTTTTGTAAGACGTTTGCACTGTATATTTTTATAGACTTGCTAGTGTCTGTAATTGTATTTTCTAGTGCTTCTGGAGCTGCAAGTGGTGTATAGTCATAAATCTTAACAAGCTGAAAAATAAAACAAGCAGCGAGAACACTTACAAAAATATAATCTCCTACATACTTGATATTAAAGCGTATAAAATAGGTGATAAGAGCTATAAACGTAAGCAGCGTAAGCTGCGCGTGCGGAAAATCAAAAATCCGTATCCACCAGTAGTCTATAGCAATAAGCGGTAATAAGGTGAGGATAATGGCTATAATACCAAAACCTTGCAAGAAGTTTTTAAGTGAGAATTTCATTTAATGTGATTGGTTAGTACAGTAAAGCTAGTGATAAGCTAGCCTAAGTGTCTTAAAATCGTATTAAATAGGATAGATTTAAGATTTGAACTGTTTTATAAAGCATAGGCTATTTGCTACTCCTTTATATTGCCCATAGTTTTCAATACTAGTGTAACCTAACTTTTTGTAGAGTTGTACAGCATCTTTCATACGCTTACCAGTTTCTAGTACGGTTTGTGTAGTCCCTAGTTCTTGCGCCCATTCTTCTAGTGCATTTACAAGTTGTATGGCGTACCCTTTACCTCTTGCAGTAGGGTGTACGTACATTCTTTTTATTTCAAAGCTTGTGGAGTCAAATTTTTTTATGGCACCACAACCTACGGCAACGTTATCATCATAAATTATGAGGCAGTGTTGCAAGGTAGTTATGCCATTAAACTGGTTATAAAAATGGTGGTCGTCACCATCTACTTGAGCTAGATATGCATCAAGTAATGCGACTAGTTTTATAAAGTCTGGATGCGACGAGCTTGCACGTTCTAAAAGCATCATCACCTTAATACTACAGCAGTACCTATTGCAGAGATGCCTAGTTTTGTATTTTGGCTTATAACCTCTACATCCATTGTAACTCCCACAATTGCGTGAGCACCCATTTCTTTAGCTTTGGCTTCTAGTTTTTTTAGTACTTCCTGTTTGGCCGCATCTATTCCTTCTTCACCGCTTTTATAAACTTTACTCATACTAAAAGAATCTTTAAAGCTAAGTCCCTTGGTGTCAAAAAGCTTTGCATACATAAAATCTGTAATCACACCTAAATACTGTGTGATCTCTCTACCTTGTATACTGTTTGTAGTTGTTATAATCATTTATATG
>JAHDEV010000128.1 GCA_020628615.1 Dokdonia sp. | reverse complement strand
CCAAAAAGGTCTTCTACCGTCTCTACTATTTTACGCCCTCCCGGATGAAATATAAGATGGTTTACATCTTCTATACGATATCCATTCTTTTGTAAAAAAGGATGAATTATATCTGGAAATTTATCTGCTATTTGTTGTGGGACTTGCTGGTCTAGTACCATTTGCAAGCCTGTATTTACCAGTTTAAAACCCATCATTTCTTGTGCGTTATAAAAGTGGTACATTGCGGTATCTACTATCTCTGGCCCCTGGTCTTCTTCTCTACTGGATAATAAAACACAGGCAGCTCCATCTCCAAAAATTGCCGCACTCACCACATTTACCATAGAGTAATCATCGTGCTGAAAGGTAGCTGTAGGACTCTCTATAGCAATCACCGCCGCTCTCTTGCCAGGATTTGCCTTAAGAAACTCATTTGCATAAACAGTACCACTCACGCCAGCGGCGCAGCCCATCTCGGTTACTGGAAGGCGTACAATGTCTTGTCTTAGACTTAAAGCATTTATTAAATAAGCATCTAGAGACGGTATCATAATACCAGTACAACTTACGGTAATGATAAAATCTAGCGATTGCCCTTCCCAACCGGCTTTATGAAGCGCCTTAGAGAGTACTTGCTCTCCTAGCTTTACAACCTCTCGTGTGTAGATATCGTTTTTCTCTTGAAAACTAGTAGCTGTAAAAACCTCTTCTGGAGCCATAATACTATAGCGCTTATCTACAGCGGCATTGCCAAAAATCTTTTTTACCTTCCTCTTAAATCGATCTTCTTGCCCCTCTAGCCATATGTCTAAAAAAGGTAAGATCTCTTCTGTAGTGCGTGAGTACTGGGGTAATTGCTTTGCAACCGTTGTGATTTTTACACTCATATTGTTTTTATAACCCACAAGTATCTAAACGCCCATTTCCACTGTATGGAATAATTGTCTAATGCGAGTTGTTTTGAATAGGTTTCTAATTCTTCTTTTTTAAAGGCTCTAGCAATACTCACCCTACCATCATACTTGGCAATTTTACTTTTCATAAATATACCGCTAAAAAGCTGAAACAAACGATATGCAATCTTACTGCGCTGCAAATCATTTATTACAATACCCGTACTGGCTAGCCTAGTAAATGTTTTAATAAAGGTACAAATTTGCTGGTCTGTAAAGTGATGCATTGTCAAGGTGCATAAAATAATATCACAACCAGCCGTAGCAGGGTCTAGCGTAAGTATATTTTGAGTATTAAAAGTGAGATGTGCAATATCTTCTGACTTCTTTCTTGCTCTGGCAATGCTCTTCTCATTTATATCAAGCCCTATAAAATCTATGTTATGCTCTAGGTTTTTAAAATGTCTTGCAATCTGTCTTAAAATCTCTCCATCTCCACAACCTACATCTATTACTCTCCAATGTTTTTTATCGGGTTGTGAGGTAATCATATCCTCAAGTGCGTTAATTGTAATCTTGTTACCACCTAAGTATTTGTTTACCACAGCTAGATCTTTAAGAGCAAGATGTAGGTCTGCTTCTGGCAACTCTGGGTTATCCATTAATTCTGGAGCATTACTACGTTTATCAAAATTCATTACAAAAGGTTTTTGCCGTGAGTAGATGTTATAATCTTAGTGAGTAATCTAGGTGATTGCTGTAAAACTCTCACACCTACTTTAGTGATAGTATCGCTTTGCAAGCCTCGCTGTATGATAGCACCGTTGCGCATTCTGGTTGTAAATGCAGCCTTCCACTGCTTGGTATAATTTTGCTCTAGGTGCGCTCTACTTTTTGGGTATAACAGATATTCTAATAAACATTCACTAGCAATCTTAGCACTATGTATCGCCATCGCCATACCATTACCACATAACGGGTGTATAAGGCCGGCACTATCACCTATCATAAGTATGTGATTCTCCACAGTCTGCTTATTCTGAAAGGATATCTGACTTATGGTGAGTGGTTTATTAAATAAGGGTTTCGCTTTCGCGAAAAAAGACTTGAGCTCCTTATTCTTTTCTAATACTTCAACTCGATAGGTATCTAAATCTTTATATTTTTTAAATGATGAAACATCTGCGAGATAACAAACATTTACAGCATCTGTCTCTACTTTTGACAATCCACAATAGCCGCCTTTAAAATTATGTAAGGCAACTTGGTCTTCTGGAAAATCTGCTTGATAATGTGCCTTCACACCGAGCCAAGGAGAACGGGTGGAAATAAATTTTCGCGAAAGCGTAATATCTAGCGTACTCCGCTTTCCGTAGGCTCCTATTACGTGTGGTGTTCTATAACTTTTATCTGGCACAGAAACTTCAAACATCTGGTCATCATAGGTTATGTCTATTACGCTTGCTCTCTCAACGGTGACGCCGTTTTCAATAAGCTTATTATACATCATATAATCTAGCGCATACCTACTTATACCAAAACCTCCAAGTGGTAAATCTATGCGAAGCACCTCACCGCTTAAACCTGAGAAAGCAAATTTTGTAATCTCCTTTGCCCCGTGAGCAACAGGGTCGATACCTAGACGTTTAAGATATGGCAATACCTCATTTGAGACATACTCACCGCAGACCTTATGTTTTGGGTACTCATTTTTTTCTATAAGAAGAATACTATGAGTAGATTGGGATAAATGGAGGGCTGCTGTAAGCCCTGCGAGGCCACCTCCTACAATAATAATGTCATAATCTTGTCTCACATTGTGAAGTTACAAACCGCGAGACAATAAAAAATCCTTAAAACAAAAGTTTTAAGGATTTTATGAGTTCTGTTGAGACTATTTATTAATTACCTCCATTTGCTTGATTTATTGCATCTTCTTTCATTTGCTCATTAGGCACTATGGCAAGTTGCACTCTTCTGTTTTGAGCTCTCCCCGCTGCAGTATCATTGCTAGCTGCTGGTTGTGCCTCTCCATACCATACGGTTGTAAAACGCCCTGCAGAGAGCCCTGTACCTATCATATAATTTGTAACTGCGTTTGCTCTGTTTTGAGATAAAGTGAGGTTGCTTGCATCAGACCCTACATTATCTGTGTGGCCTGCTACAATAACATTGGTCTGGTTGTATTCTTTCATAATATTAGAAAGTTTGTTGAGCATAGTCTGGCTATTTGCGTTAATGTTATACTTAGCTGTATCAAAGTACACACCAGAGTTCTCGTCAAATGTCACGACTATACCATCATCTACACGCTCTACACTCGCACCCGGTATTTCTTGTTCTATCTGTTGTGCCTGCTTATCCATTTTATTTCCAATAAGAACACCAGCACCGCCGCCTACTACACCACCTATCACTGCACCTAGTTCTCCATTACCACCTTTACCGGCATTGTTACCTATAATGGCTCCTAGTATGGCACCACCAGTAGCGCCTATTACGGCACCTTTTTGTTTATTATTTGCATTTTTTGTGGCTTCACAGCTAGTAAAACCTGTAAGCATTGCAGCACCTAGTGCTACCACCGTTATATTTCTTAATATATTTTTCATTTTTATGATTTTTTGATGTGTAATAATTACTCTGCGTTCTTAGTAAAATTCATTGTGATTTTAAAAGGAGATCCCTCTACATTTACCGTTTGTGTCATTTGCAACTGGTTATCAGACAGGTAAGAAATAGCTGTTCTAAAACCAGTATTGGTCTCAGATTTCATTTTTGCATCTGTAGGCTTTAGTAAAATATCATAATTCATCTCATCACCTTCGTTATTAGGTATAGACCATACGAAGTATCTTTTTTCGGTATCGCAGCTTGCGCCCGAAAGCTCATAGTTTCCAAAATTATTGTTAGGTATAAACCTCCAAGTACTACCTTCCATACAATCCTCAGAAGCATCATTCAAGAGGTTTATATTATAAGTTCCTACACGGTCATAACTCACGTCGTTAAGTGTCCAGGTTCCTTTAAGCGTTTTCTTTGATTGTCTTATAACAGAGGTAGAACTACAACTGCTAATCACGGCTAGCACTATAACTAACAATGACATTTTAAAATATTTCATAATAGTTAGGTTTTAATGTAAAAATGGCAATCTCTCCACTATAGAAAGATTGCCAAATATGGGTTATTATAAAGTCTTATCTCTTAAATAAACGACTTACTAGTGATAGTACAAATAATACAATGAAGATAAAGAATAAAATCTTTGCAATACTCTCTGCTCCAGAGGCTATACCACCAAATCCAAAGATTGCAGCGATAATTGCGATAATAATAAATATGATTGTGTAACGTAACATAATGTGATTGTTTTATTGATTAGTATGGTGTAAAAGTATTGCCATATGTTGCGTTTTTTTCAGACTTTAGCAGCCTTTAACGGCTAAATGTTAACCAATAGCCAAGATTCTATCTTTTAACTCATTTTTACTTAAAACATTAACATTTTAACCCCATAAAAAAAATGGGCTTCATATTTGAAGCCCATTTTAAATAATAATCTAGTGTAAATTCTTAATAGTCTATGAGCTCTTGAAGCTCACCTTCTAGACGCTCTAATGGTAAGTACTGCTGCTCTAGATTTGCATCAAAAGGAATAGGAGTATCTAAGCTTGTCACACGTTTTACCGGTGCATCTAGCTTCTCAAAACAAGATTCCATTATAAGGGCCGAAATATCTGACATAATAGACCCAAAGCCAGAATCTTCTGTAAGTAATAATGCCTTACCTGTCTTACAAACAGATGCGATGATGCGCTCCTTATCCAGTGGTTGTAATGTTCTTAAATCAATAAGATCTACAGATATTTCTGTTCTTTTATTTAATAAGTCAAGCGCCCAGTGCACCCCTGCTCCATAAGTAATGATGGTAAGCTGCGACCCTTCTCTTACGAGTGAAGCCTTACCTAGAGGTAATGTATAATAATCTGTAGGCACTTCTTGTCTTATACTTCTGTATAACTTTTTATGCTCAAAAAATAACACAGGATTTGGATCTTCTATAGCGGTTGCAAGCAATCCTTTTGCATCTGCCGGAAAAGCAGGAAAAACCACCTTAAGACCTGGTGTATGTGTAAACCAAGCCTCATTAGTTTGAGAGTGAAAAGGTCCAGCCGCCACGCCTGCACCACAAGGCATACGCACCACCACATCTGCCGGTTGTGACCATCTGTAATGCGACTTTGCGAGATAGTTTACAATAGGATTAAAACCCGAGGTTGCAAAATCAGAAAACTGCATTTCCATTAGTGCCTTCTTTCCATTTATAGCAAGACCCATTGCAGTCTCAACAATGGCGCTCTCACAAATAGGCGTGTTGCGCACGCGTTCTTTACCAAACTGTGCTACAAAGCCTTCGGTTATTTTAAAGACGCCTCCATACTCTGCCACATCTTGCCCCATTATCACAAGATCGTCATACTTTTCCATAGACTGGCGCAAGCCTTGAGAAATAGCATCTATGAGTCTTAGCTCTTCTGTGGTATTGCTGGGTACGCTTTCGCGAAAGCGGAAAGGTGCATACACATCTTCTAGCTCTGTGTTGAGATCTGGAGTGATTTGCTCCTCTTGATATGACTTTTCTAGGTGTTCATTTATTTCATTTTTAATCTCTACAGCATACCGTTCTTTTACCGTCGCCGAAAGAACACCTTCTTGCTCCAGATATGCCTCATAATTGGACAGCGGATCTTTTTTTGCCCACATATCCATAAGCTCTTGAGGCACGTATTTTGTACCGCTAGCTTCCTCGTGACCTCGCATTCTAAAGGTTTTAAACTCTATAAGTACCGGTCGCGGGTTATTGCGTATACCTTCTGTTATTTTTGAGATTTGTGTGTAGACTTCAAGTATGTTATTTCCATCTATAATGTGTGATTCCATACCATAGCCCTTTGCCCTGTCTGCCAGATGCTCACAATTATACTGCTCGCTAGTAGGTGTTGAGAGTCCGTAGCCGTTATTCTCTATGCAAAAAAGTACGGGCAGTTGCCATACCGATGCTACATTGAGCGCCTCGTGAAAATCTCCTTCACTTGTCCCTCCTTCTCCTGTAAAAACAGCCGTTACTGCTTTTTCTTCTCTTAATTTATGAGCAAGAG